>JAOZTV010000129.1:0-5622 GCA_029939015.1 Candidatus Aminicenantota bacterium | reverse complement strand
AGTAAATATAAGGAAAAATTTAGCGTTGGGCTTCTGACTGCCTCAGGAAGTGTAGGTTTGCTATTTCCGCCCAGTCTTCCAATTATAATGTATGGAATTATAGCAGGTGTGAGTATCAAGAAGATGTTTCTTGGTGGAATCATCCCCGGTATTATAATGGTATTAGCTCTGGTAATCTATGGAGTTTATTATTCATATAAAAATAATATCAAACGTGGTAGTATTGATTTTAAAGCTGCTCTATTGTCTATCAGAGAGGCAATTTGGGAGATAATGCTTCCAATCGTAATTTTATTTGCTTTTTTTGGCGGTTGGGCAACTCTCGTTGAAAGTGCTGCAATTGCTGTTATATATACATTTATAGTTGAGTTTATAATTCATCGTGATTTAAAAATAACAGAACTACCAATGGTTATGAAAAAGGCACTTCCTATTATTGGCGGAATTCTCATGATCCTTGCTGTAGCTAAAGGTTTGTCTTATTTTATTATTGACCAAGAGGTTCCTGTAAAATTGGTTGAATGGGCTAAGGTAAATATTCACTCAAAATATGTGTTCTTATTATTCTTAAATATTGCACTGCTTATAACCGGAATGTTTATGGATATTTTCTCAGCCATTATGGTTGTTGTGCCTCTAATAATCCCACTTGGTGAGCTATTTGGTATTCACCCTGTGCATCTTGGTATAATATTTCTTGCAAATATGGAGCTTGGCTATATGACACCACCAGTAGGATTAAATCTCTTTTTGTCTTCTTATAGATTTAACAAACCAATGACAGAAATATATAATTCAATAATACCATTTTTTGTTATTCAATTGATTTCAGTGTTATTAATTACTTATGTCCCAGTTTTTTCAATGGCTTTGTTATAATCTGATTGAATATTAAGTTTGAATAAAAATGAAGAATAAAATTCCATCTTATAAAATAAAAGAAAATGAAGATATTATATTCAGGTTATTAAAAATTGAGGACATTCCACATAATTATGAAAATAAACCACATAGACATGAGTTTTATGAAATATTATGGTTTAATTCAAAAAACAATAATATTGTAATAGATTTTGAAACATATTGCTCTGAAAAGGAAGCAATGTACTTTATAACTCCCGGAAAAGTTAATTATTATGATTCATATAATACTACAGGCAATATTCTTGTGTTTTCAAAAGATTTTATCTCAAATAATTCTCAACTACTTCATACAATGTTTGTTGATTTTTACAATAATCCGAAAGTTGTTCTTGATAGTGGATTATTATATCAGCTTAATCATTTATTAGAATTAATTAAATTTGAAAGTGATCAAACTGAAAAAGATTTGAAAATATTAGAAAGTTATCTAATATCTTTATTATTAAATATTCAAAAAAGTAAGAAACAATTATACCAAAATAAAATTGCAAATTCAAAAAATACTGAAAGAATTATAAACTTTTATCAGTTGGTTGAAACAAATTATATAAAAGAACATAAGGCAGAGTTCTATGCAGATAATCTTTATTTAACAAGTCAACAGACAAATTTAATATTAAAAAATGCAGTAGGTAAAACAATTAGCAGAATTATTCACGAACGGCTGGTTTTAGAAGCCAAGAGACAGTTCCTATTAAATAAAATGAATATCAAGGAAATATCTTATTATCTTGGTTTTGATGACCCTGCATATTTTTCAAGATTTATTAAAAAACATACAGGCTTTTCACCTGATGTTTTGAAGACAAATATAAGAAAATATTCAAATAATACAAGATAATTAATAAATAATCCATTTTTAATAATATGTTTTCGTATTATTATTAAATCCTTAAACAGGAGGGTTTAAAAAATGAAAAATCAACTTATTGAATTAGCAGTTAGGTCACGTAAAACAAATGTCGATATTAAAGAATTTTTACAGATGAAGGATATAGCGGTTAAATCACTTGTAAGAATTAAAGGTGTAGGACCGGAACATGAGTTTGATCCAATTAAGAATTATCCGGAACAAAAGGAAAAGATTTATATAGGTACAACCAGATATAAAAGTATATGGAGTTTTGTAAGAACATCATTTAATCTTAGATTTATGAGAAACCTTATTAAATTCTTAAAAATGTGTTATGTCGTTTCTGGTGTTTTCCTTAAACCTGAAGATAAGGATTTTGATTATATCAATTTTGCAAATAAAGAGAATATAACAGAAATAGTATTATTAAAACCAAAAGGTATAAGTAAGGAACAGTTTTTGAAAAACCGTATAGAATATTTGAAACTTTTGGATGCTGAAGATGAAGTAATAAAAACATATCTGTTTAAAACAAAATTTGGTTTTAAAAATACAGACGTCATTGCTCATTTTACCGTATATAAAAACAGAACTGCTTTTGATGCTCTTTCAAAAAGAATAAACTCAACAAATTATCATAAAGACTTTATGGCTAAAGCAAAAACTGTGATTATTAGTTCATGTAATATGATTAAATAGGAGGATATAATGAAGAAAGTAATAGGTTTTAACGGGAGTCCCCGTAAGAGTTTTAATACAAAAAGTTTAGTAAAAACAATACTTGAAGGTGCAGAGAAAAAAGGTGCAGAAACAAAATTATATGATCTGGCAAAGATGAATATTGGTGGCTGTATTGGTTGTGTTGCTTGTAGAAGGGGACCTGATTGTTCAATTAAGGATGATATGTCTGACTTATTAGAAGAGATTAAAAGTGCAGATGCAGTTGTTTTTGGGTCACCTGTGTATATGCTGCAAATGACATCACAGGCAAAAGCATTTATTGACAGATTATTTCCAATAATAAAAAATGATTTTACATCAGTATTAAAAACAGGAACAAAGGCTTTATTTGTTTACACACAGGGAACAGTTGATACAGAGGCATTCAGGTCGTATTTTAATCATAATGAAAATATGTTGCAACACTTTGGTTTTACAGTAGAAAAATCATTTGCTGTAGGAAATACAAGAGACAAAGGTGATTTTGAAAAGCAGGAAGATAAAGTAAAAGAAGCAATGGAGCTTGGAAGTAATTTAGCGATTTAACAATTTTGATATTTTAGCTTAATTATGATAAAAAATTGCTTGGAGTTAAATGAAAAAAACAGAAAAGAAAGGAATATGTGGAATATGTAGTGCTGGCTGTTGGGTTATTGCCACTTATGATGATAAAGGAAAGATAATTGCAACACGAGCAGATGAAAGCTCGCCACTTGGGCGAATATGTAAGGTTGGTGAGCATTCCGCTGATATAATTTATTCAAAAGACAGACTTCTTTATCCTATGAAGAGGAAGGGGAAGAAGGGGACCCTTGGTTTTGAAAGAATATCCTGGGATGAAGCTTATAATATAATTACCCAAAAATTAAACTCAATAAAAAAAAATTATGGAGCTGAAGCAACAGCAATCTATACTGGTGTAGGTAGTTTTGAACTCTCTATGTGTGATGTTTTCCAACCTAAGGGAGTAGCTGTATCTTCTGCGAGCAGTGTTTTATTTCCTTTTGGTTCACCTAATACAATGGGTGTTGGTGCTCTCTGTTATGTAGCTTATGGAATGATCGCTCCTCATGTCACAATGGGTAGAATGTTTATGAATATGTATTCAGATATTGAAAACTCTGAGCTTATTGTCGTATGGGGGGCAAACCCTGCAACCGATCTTCCTGCAATTGATATGGACAGGATAATAGATGCAAAGAAGAGAGGAGCAGGGGTTATTGTTATTGATCCTCGTAAAACTGCAACTGTTGAACTTACAGATGCAGAATGGATTCCAATTCGTCCGGGAACAGATGGAGCTCTTGCTCTTGGATTGATAAATATTTTAATTGAGGAAGAACTTTATGATGAAAATTTTGTTAAGAATTGGACAATTGGTTTTGATGATTTAGTAAGATATACTCAGCATTATAGACCTGAAGTTGTTGAGAGAATAACAGGAGTATCACAAAAAACAATAATTAAGCTCGCAAGAGCTCTTGCTAACTCAAAGGGTGTATCACAGTTAATGTACACTGGGATGGAGTTTACAAATAGTGGTGTGCAGAATATTAGAGCTACTCTTATTTTATGGGCATTGGCAGGCCAACTTGACGTTCCAGGTGGACTATGTTTTGGTATGGATAATAGTTTCCCAATAAACAGGAATGATTTAATTGAAAATCCAAATATAGGAACAAGGCTTGGAGGAGATAAATTTCCGGTTTATATAAAATACAGAGATGAGGCACATGCAATATCATTGCCTGATTCTGTTTTAAAAGGCGATCCATATAAAATACGTTCTCTAATAGTGCTTGGAGGTTCAATAACAACCTCATGGCCTAGTTCGGATGTCTGGAAAAAGACTATGAATGAATTGGATTTTCTGGTAACGATTGACCGTAATCTGACAGCTGATTCAAAGTATGCTGATATAGTTCTGCCTGCGACAACGTATTATGAGAACAGGTCCTATATGACTTATGGAGCAGCCTTTAAAATAAGAGAAAGAATGATTGAACCACAGGGTGAGGCAAGGAATGATTTTTTTATAATGTCTGAACTGGCAGCAAGGCTTGGCTATGGGCATCTCTATCCACAGACAGAGAATGAGTTATTTGATCATGTCCTCAAAGGTTCTGGGTTTAATATAAAAGATATTGAAGAAAATGATGGTATGGTTTCTGTTAAAACAGAAATGATGCAGTATAAAAAATGGGAAAAGGGACTACTTCGTTCAGACAGGGGAAATGGCTTTGATACACCTTCTGGGAAATTTGAGATAGCTTCCGCAATTCTTGAGGACTTTGGATATGCTCCTCTGCCTGAATATATTGAACCAAAGGAAAGCCCACTATCCAGACCAGAGTTATTGAAGAGGTATCCTCTTGTATTTAATTCAGGGTCAAGGATAAATTCCAGTATTAATGTCAGGTATAAAGAAATAAAAAAATTAACCAAAAAATATCCTGAGCCTTTTGTTATTATAAATATAAAGGATGCGGCAAAAAGGCAAATTGAGAATGGAGATAAGGTTATCATTTCTACTATTAGAGGTAGTGTTATTCAAAGGGCATTACTAACTGAAAATATTATTGAGGGTGTTGTCGATGTTAGTCATGGTGGTGGAAGTCCAAGAGGTCCTAAGTCCTGGCAGGAAAGCAATGTAAATGACCTGACTGATATTGATAATTATGATCCAATATCTGGTTTTCCGGTTTATAAGGCCTTACTCTGTGAAGTAGAAAAATATGAGCAGGACAAAAAACTGGTTATGGAACTCAATGATTTGAGAATTGGAAAAATTAAAAATAAAGTAAAAGAACCTATTAAAGAAAATATTTATCTTGATAATAATGCAACAACAAGGATTGACTTTGAAGTATTAGAATATATGGATAAATTAAAAAATGAATTTGGTAATCCATCCAGTATTTATGAAAAAGGGAAAAATGCCTCAAGGATTATTGAAGAAGCAAGACGGAAAATAGCTAAAAACTTGAATTGTACGGCGAAGAGAATTGTTTTTACTGGTTGCGGTTCAGAGGCTAATAATCATGCAATAAAGGGTGTTGCATTTAGCAATATCAATCAAAAAAAGCATATAATTACTTCAAAAATTGAGCATCCATCAGTTTTAA
>JAOZTV010000451.1 GCA_029939015.1 Candidatus Aminicenantota bacterium | reverse complement strand
ATAATTACAACAGGTGGAATATATTTGTTTTTCTTCACTTGAAATGGAAAGAAAGATAAAAAGCCATTCACGCCACCAAAAAATATTTCGCCATCCTTACTTTGATAATATGCATCCTGCATAAATGATTTGACTTCTAAACCATCATCCATTAAAAAAGTTTTAATAATACTATAGTTTTTTTTATTATAATTTATAATACCATTATTTGTACTCAACCAAAGGGTATTGTTTTTATCTTCAATAATACTATAAACAAACTTATTATTTAATTCATTTTTATATGAAAAATTTTTAAATTTATGGTTAATAGGATTAAATTTATCCATTCCATTATCTGTTCCTATCCAGAACGTACTTTCTTTATCTTCATATATAACTCTTACATTATTACTACTTATAGAATTAATTTCTGAAGATTTTTTTTTAAATCTCAAAAATTCACCTTTGCTAAATCTATTTAAACCTCCATTATATGTACCAATCCACATAATAGATTTTTTTTTTTCAATCTGTTCATGAAAAGTTAAAATGATATTGCTCGCAATACTTTTTGGATTAGAACTATCATGTTTATAGTTTATAAATTTATTATTAATTCTATCAAATACATTTATACCACCATTTGTTCCGATCCAGAGTTTTTCATTTATATCTTCATATATTGGACCAATATAATTATTACTAATTGTATTGTTTTTTTTTTTATTATTAATAAAAGATGTAAATTTTTCCGTTTCTAAATCTAAACTATTCAAACCATTATCAGTACCAATCCAAAGTGTATTTTTTTTGTCAAAATAAAGATACCTTATAACATTATTGCTTATGCTAAAAGGATTATTCTTATCATGAAAATAATGTTTGAATGTGTTTTTTTTTCTATCATATCGATTCAACCCTGAATAAGTTCCAATCCAAATTATATTTTTTTTATCTTCTTTAGCAAATGTAAATACAAGGTTATGACTTAATTCATTCATACTATTGTCAACTTTAATAGTATTCGAAAAATGATTTAATCTCTTGTCAAATTTATATATTCCAGCTCCATAAGTACCAATCCAAAGACTGCCTACTTTATCCTCCAAAATAGACTGAATTGCATTACTCCTTAAATTATTAGGAGAATTATTTATATTTTTGTAAAGGTTAAATTTTTCATTATTAGAACTTAGCAAGCCACCTCTTGTACCCAACCATAATATTTTGTCTTTATCTCTAAAAAAAGTATTAATATGTAAATCTTCTAATAATTCATTATGCACAGTGTAAATATTAAAACGTGATAATAAGTGAGATTCTATATTATATATAAAAGCTCCATTATTAGTACCTATCAAAACTTCATTAATATTATATTCAAAAATTGCATTAATTCTATTTGACCCTGAATATAATTTTTCAAATACATTATTTTGAATATGTTTAAAAACCCTTTTTTCTTTATCAAAATAATTTAATTTATTATCTGTACCAACCCATAATCCTCCAGAACTATCTTCAAGCAGACAATTAACAATATTGCTACTAATACTTGAACTGTCATTCTTATTAATATAATGAGTAAATTTATCAGTTTCAGGGTTATATTGATTAAGTCCACCACCAAAGGTTCCAATCCAAAGTATTCCTTTTTTATCTTCATAAATAGTATTAATGTTATTATGGCTAATTGTGTTTAAATTGTTTTCCTTATGCAAATATCTTTTAAATATTTCAGTTTTAGGGTCAAATAAATTTAAACCTCTTTCTGTACAAATCCAGAACTTTCCTTTACTATCAATTATCATATTGTTAATAATGTTGTTCGACAGACTTTTTGAATCATTTTGGACATTATGAAAATTAATACTTTTATATCCATCAAATTTATAAATCCCAAAATTATCTGCAATCCACATAAAACCATTTGTATCTTGTATTACACTTTTTATCCTACTATGTAAATACTCTTTCTTATAATTGATATTCTGTAAAAACAAATTTTTTTCACCAAATAGATTCTTACCTGTTAATATTGTAAAAATATATAATATAAAGATTATATATTTAATTTTCATTTGTATTATATATTTTCTTTTTAAAACTGCCAATAGAATTATTCTTTATCTTGTTTGCTTTACACATCCAAGTACCAATAAATCCAATTTTACCAGTATAAAAAGCTCCATTTAAAGGACACATTCTACAATCTTTGAGATTTTCACATAAATAGCATTTTTTATTGTCTGTAGTTTTATAATAATCATTTCTTAATATTGAATATGCATTTAAAACTTTTTTATGTATATCTTTGTGATCTTTAATAAAATCATATATATTTCCAAATGAAAATTTTTTTATTGCCTG
>JAOZTV010000450.1 GCA_029939015.1 Candidatus Aminicenantota bacterium | reverse complement strand
CTCATTTTCATATTTCAACGCTCTACCAGTATATGAAAATTCACAATTCATAATATCTTCTACACTACCTGAAGCCACACAATAACCCCCATTTTCCCCACTTTCAGGTCCAAGGTCAATAATATGGTCTGCTAATCGAATTAAATCAAGATTATGTTCAATTATTATGACTGTATGACCATTTTTGATAAGATCAAATAGAGAGTTCAACAGAATTTGAATGTCAAAATCCGATAATCCAATTGTAGGCTCATCAAAAATATATAATGTCTTGCCTTTAACTGTTTTACTTAAACGGGATGCAAGTTTAATTCTTTGAGCTTCTCCTCCAGATAGGGTTGTTGCAGGCTGACCCAGTTTTATATATCCTAAACCAAGATTATTAACTGTATCAACTATCTGAATAATTTTTGGTATATCAGAAAAAAAATCAAGGGCATCCTTAAACGACATTTCAAGAATATCAAAAATGTTTTTTTCTTTATATTTGATGTCGAGAATATCCTTATTAAATCTTTTTCCATGACATTTATCGCATAGTATTTTAACATCACCAATAAAAAGCATACCTGTTGATTTAATACCTGCACCCTGACACTCTTCACATCTTCCCCCAACGACATTAAAAGAAAAATGACTTTTTTTCAATTTTTTTTCTTTTGCTTCTGGCAGACGAGAGAAAAGATCCCGTATATGATCAAATAGATTAATATAAGTCGCAGGATTACTTCTTGCTGTTCTTCCAATTGGCGTGCTGTCTATCTCTAAAATATTAGTGAAGTTTTCCAATCCTTCAATCCTATCAATTGATTTATCGGTGTTTTTTTGTTTACTAAAATAATTTTTTGCATATAATCCCAGAGTTCTTTTTACAAGCGTTGACTTACCAGCTCCTGAAACACCTGTAACAACATTAAAAGCATTACACTTAAAAGCTATATCTATGTTTTTTAAATTAAATTTTTTTGCAGCATAAATTTTAATCCATTGATCAGAATTAAGACTTTTCTTATTCGCTGAAATATTTTTCTTAGCCAAAACTTGAGTATTAAAAAAACATGAAGCTGTATGGCTCTTTTTTTTATATTT
Source organism: Candidatus Aminicenantota bacterium (assembly GCA_029939015.1). Lineage (GTDB taxonomy): Bacteria > Acidobacteriota > Aminicenantia > UBA2199 > UBA2199 > JAOZTV01. Next base: position 1,266 of record JAOZTV010000450.1, on the reverse strand, counting down.
ATAAAGTCTATCTATAGTATCATCTATTAGTATATTACCACCGTTTATCCCTGCACCTGGTCCAATATCAATTAATTTATCTGCCTTAGACATTATATCCTTATCATGTTCTACAATACAGACTGTATTTCCTTTTTCTTTTATTTCTTCCAATAAATTAATTAATTTTATTTTATCTCTATGATGTAAACCAATAGATGGCTCATCAAAAACATAGAGAATATTAGATAAATCTCCCCCAGTTTGAATTGCTAATTTTATTCTTTGAAGTTCTCCGCCTGACAAACTCGAAGTCTCTCTATTTAAAGATAGATAATCTAATCCAAGAGATTCAAGTTTATTGATTTTACTCAATAAGGCCTTATTAATAGTATCCATCAATGCAACTTCTTTACCAATCAATTTAACATTGGCAAGGAAAGATTTTACCTCTCTAATACTTAAATTATTAAAATCAGAGATATTCATTCCCTTAAAAAACACCGACCTTGCATCCAAATTAAGTCTTTCTCCATTACAAGTAGAACATTTTGCAGAAATTGTAAACCGTAAGATATTTTTATTTCTATCCCTCTTTAAAATTTCCTCCATAATGGGTATCATACCCTTATAATACCCCTCATCTCTTGGTTTAGCAGTAATACCCGACCATTTCATCCTTGATTCAAGAGTATGCTTGCCAAACGGAACCTTTATCCTGTCACTTCCAAAAAAAATAATATTTTTATCTTCCTCTCTTAGCTCTTTCCATGGGATTTCGGTATTAAAACCATGCTCCTTACATACCAAATTTAATACGTCAACAGTTACCTGAGAATAAACGATATATCCTGTTGGAGTTGTCGGAATTAATGCACCATCTTTTAATGATAGATTTTCATCCTTTATCAATAATTCAGGAGATATTTTTTCTTTTACTCCAATACCTTTACAATCTGGACAGGCTCCTTTAGGAGAATTAAAAGAAAACAAACTTCTTTCCAATTTTATATTTTTATTCTTCCCCTCATAAGTTCCAAGACGTGCAAAGAGTAATCTTAAAATATCATAAATCTCAGTTATTGTCCCAACAGTAGAACGAAAGCTACCTGATGTTTTATGTTGGTTTACTGAAATAGTTGCTCTTAAACCTGATATTGATTCAACATCAGGTCTTGACAACTTAGCAGAAAATAATCTGGAATAGGCGGGAAGAGTTTCAAGATAAAGCCTCTGCCCCTCCTTAAAGATAGTATCAAAAGCAAGAGAAGATTTTCCACTACCAGA
>JAOZTV010000128.1 GCA_029939015.1 Candidatus Aminicenantota bacterium | reverse complement strand
AATAGAATTAAACTTCAAAAATATGGACTTGAAGACAAGGTTGAAGAAATAAATATAGAAGGTGTAAGAATTGCACTTGAAGCAGCAGGAGAAGATATTTTTGTTGCTGGGGCAATCGGACCATTAAATGAAAAATTAAAACCTGTCGGAACGCTGACAAAAGAAGAGGCAATAAGTGTTTTTGAAGAACAATCTAAAATACTTATAGAGGCAGGAGTTGATCTTTTAATTATTGAGACCTTTACAGATTTGGAAATGATTGAACTTGCTATTAGTGTTATAAAAGAGAAATATGATATTCCAATAATTGCACAGATGACTATTCTCAACGATGGGAATACTTTTTATGGTACACCACCACATTATTTTGCAAAAAGATTAGCAGATACTGGAGCTGATTGTGTAGGTATAAACTGTAATGTTGGTCCTAAGGTAATGCTTGAAGCAATAGAAAAGATTACATCTGTAATTGATATCCCGGTTAGTGTTATGCCAAATGCAGGAATACCTCAAAATGTTGAAGGCAGAAATATTTATCTGGCATCTCCAGGTTATTTTGGAGAATATGCACTTCGATTTATTAAAGCAGGTGCAAGTATAATTGGAGGATGTTGTGGTACTACACCTGAATTTATCAAAGAAATGGGTAAGGCTATTTCCTCATTGAAGCCTGGGAAAATAAAAAGAATAAAACCAGTTTTTAGTATTGATATAAAAAAAGTTAAAATAATTGAACCTGAAAAAAAATCTTCTTTTGCCAAAAAAATTTGTAATGGAGAATTTATTACTACAGTAGAAATTGTCCCGCCTCGTGGTTTTAACTCATCAATTCAAGTAAAGCAGGCAATAAAGCTAAAAGAAGCAGGTATAGATGCGATTAATATTCCTGATGGTCCAAGGGCATTATCAAGAATGGGTGCAAGTTATCTTTCTTTGATAATTGAAAAAGAGGCAGGTATTGAAGTTGTTCAGCATTATACTTGTAGAGATAGAAATCTACTTGGAATTATGAGTGACCTTCTTGGAGCTTATGGTACAGGTATAAGAAATTTATTAATTGTTACAGGTGATCCACCCAAAATGGGTACATATCCTGATGCAACAGCTGTTTTTGATGTTGATTCAATAGGGCTTATGAGTGTTATAAATAAATTAAATAATGGAGTTGATATTGGTGGTAATCCATTAAAAAGACCTACAGGATTCTTTGCGGGTGTAGGTGTAAATCCTGGTGCAATAGACCTTGAATATGAAGTTGAGAGATTGGAACAGAAAGTAGATGCAGGTGCAGAATATGCAATTACACAACCTGTTTTTGATAATGAAATATTTTTTAGATTTTTAAATAGAATTAAACATATAAAAATACCAATAATTGCAGGCATCTGGCCATTGATCAGTATTAAAAATGCTGAATTTATGAATAATGAAGTTCCCGGTGCTTCAGTTCCTGAAAAATTAATGGACAGACTTTTAAAAGAAAAATCAAAAGAAGGTGTGAAAAATACAGGTATTGAAATAGCAAAGGAAACAATAAAAGAAATAAAACCGCATATTGCAGGAATTCAGGCATCTATGCCCTTTGGTAAGATTGAATACCCAATAAGGATACTAGAAGATATTTTACGAAAATAATTCCATCTTTTAAAGAAATTTTTTCTTTAAATAGATGTCTAAAAACAGAAATGTGACATATAATATCTGTTCCTATTATAAATTATATATTATAAACCCCCTATATTGCTATGAAAAAATAAGAAAATAGCATCTTGTAAATTGTTTTGGCATGAAATTTGCATAATAATTGTGGAGGTTAAAATGTTAACAGATACAACAACTTATCTTAATGGGCTTGGTTATGAGCCGTATAAAGCGTCAGAACAAAAAAAAGACCTGGGTAAAGATGATTTTTTAAACCTCCTTGTTACTCAGATGACAAATCAAAATCCATTGGAACCAATGGGTGATACTGAATTTTTAGCACAGATGGCACAATTCTCATCATTGGAACAGATGCAGAATATTGCATCAGGTATGGAATTATTGGCATTAACTCAAACTGCTGCAACAAATAGCCAGATGGTTGATTTGATAGGTAAAAGAGTTTTGATTCCTGGTAATGAAGTAAGTTTGGATGGAGAAAATCCAGTTGATATTACCTTTAGTTTAGGTGATAAGCTTCCAGCATCAGGAAAAATTGAAATAAAAAATTCAGATGGAGAGCTTGTTAGAACAATTCCGGTAGAACATTTTGATAATGGTAAAAATAAAATTGTTTTTGATGGAAAAGATGATGCCGGAGTTCTTTTGGAAAAAGGTAATTATTCTTATAAACTAGTTAGTGGAGATGATAGTGAAATAGAAGGTTTAACAACATATTCAAATTTTTATGTTGATGCAGTATCCTTTGAAGGTACAAGTATTTTATTGAAATCTGATACAGCGATAATAAATCTTTCTGATATACATGAAGTAATAGGGGGCAACTAAAAATGATGACATCATTCTATTCCGGTTTGACCGGACTTTCAGCTTATGCAAATGCTCTTAATATTGTAGGTAATAATCTTGCAAATATTAATACAACTGCTTTTAAATCTTCAGTAATGAATTTTGAGGATCTTGTTACTTCATCATTTGGAGGAATTGCCTCAAGTGGAAATGGTAATCCAATGCAGATTGGTTTAGGCGCATTGCCGAATTCTATAAGTGGAGTATTCTCTCAAGGGTCAATACAGAATACCTCTGAAGCAACAAATGTTGCAGTAGAAGGAAATGGGTTTTTTATCGTAGGTGATACCGTTGATGATAGATATTATACAAGAGCAGGGAATTTTTCATTTAACAGAGAAGGCTATCTTGTAAATCCAGCTGGTAAATATGTCTTAGGTTATACGGAAAGAGATGGACTTGGTGAATTAATACCTTCCGGTCCATTAAATCAAATTTTTATGCCATCAAATACTATTTCTGATCCATCTGCAACAACAAACGTGCAAACATTTGTTAATCTTAATGTAAATGCACCATTTGATGACCTGGCTACACCTGCAGTAGATGAAGCTGAACACTATCTTTCATCTGTAACTATCTATGACTCAAAGGGAGCACCTCATACTCTTACTTTTGAATATGTACATCAGGACCCTGCATTAAACGGTGGTGTTGATACATGGGTTTATACAGCTTCAATTCCAGATAATGAAACCGCAACCGGTGCAGTAGGGAGTGGTATTCTTGGGACAGGTAATGTTCAGTTCGATGGTACAGGTACAATGATAGTACCGGCTGCTGATGTAGCATTTACAACTCTTGCATTTTCAAATGGAGCTGATATACAAAATTTCACATGGGATTTATTTGATGAAAATTTAGTTCCAGCTATGACAGGATATCCACTTCCTTCTTCAACAAACTCAACAAATGCAAATGGTTATCCTCCTGGTACTTTAACTTCTTTAATAATAGATAATGTTGGAGTTATACAGGGAGTTTTTTCAAATGGACAGGTTGAAGATCTTGCACAAATGGCAACATCTGTTTTTAATAATCCCAAGGGCTTATTAAGATTAGGAAGAAATTTATATGCCGAAACTAATGCATCTGGTAATTCTGCTGTTGGTGCTGCTGGTACAGGTGGCAGGGGAAATATTTTAGGAAGTGCCCTTGAAGCTTCAAATGTTGACATTGCACAACAGTTTACAGATATGATAATTTACGAAAGAGGATATCAGGCTAATTCCAGGATTATAACTACATCGGATGAAGTTATACAACAGGCTTTAGCTTTAAAGAGGTAATTAGATAGTTAATAGTTGATAGTTAGGAGCAAAAACATTAAGACTCATAACTACAAAATATATAAAGCAGGGATGCTTTAGAAAAAATGAAGCCCGATAGGGTTGCCCGATAGGGTTCATGGAGGAATAAAATGGCAGGACAAAGTTTTTCAGTATTAAACAATTTTCCGTCTTTACAGGCACAGAAGGATCTTTACTTTACGAATATTGGTTTAAATAAGACCTTAGGGAGATTATCTTCTGGTAAGCGAATAGTTGATGCAGGTGATGATGCAGCTGGACTTGCAATTGCAAGTAGTCTTAAGGCTGACTCTTATGCATTAGATCAGGCAGTAAGAAATGCAAATGATGGTATAGCTATTGTGCAGATTGCAGATGGTGCAATGAATAAATTAACCGATCTTCTCTTAAGGTCAGTTACATTGGCAGAACAGGCTGCATCAGATACGGTTGGTATTGCAGAAAAAGAAACTCTTAATATTGAATATCGTCAGATAATGGATGAGATTAATAGAGTTGTTTCTGTTGCTAACTTTAAGGGTGAGAGACTATTTAGTGTTTCTAATTCATTTAATAAGGGAATTTTTGTTGGTGATACTCATTATGCATCATGGATAACAATTTCTATTGGTGGACCAAATGGTGGTGGTACAACCTCTATGGGACTGACAAGTGGATTACCTGGTGCAATGAGTTACTCTTCAATTTCAACAAGAGACACAGCTGTAGCAACCTTGGGTCTTATACAAGATGCAATTGCATCTATATCAAGATGGAGAGGTGCTCTTGGGGCTCAACAAAACAGACTTGTTAATTCAGTAGCAATTATTCAGGTACAGGCATTAAACATTAAAGCAGCAGAATCGGTCATTATGGATGCAAATATGGCAGAGGAAATTGTAAATATGACAAAATTTAATATATTGATGCAGTCTGGTATGTCATCATTATCACAGGCAAATGCAACTTCACAGATGGTTCTACAGCTTTTTGGATAAGAACAGAATCTAATATAATAATTTAAATAGAATGTAGGGACGAATCTATGTGTTCGCCCTGCCCTTTTTAATATAAAATATCTTAATATTTAATAAGAGCAGGGCAAACACGCAGGTCTGCCCCTACATATATTTATATTTAGTTACTAAGGAGTTTTAAATATATCAAGAACTATTATTTTCGTCTCACGTTTATTGTTTTTGTATTTTCTGATTAATAAGAGTTGCTTGAAAGGCAGCACCAAAACCATTATCAATATTGACAACTGATATTCCACCAGCACATGAATTCAACATAGACAGAAGTGCTGCCATACCATTGAAGTTTGTACCATATCCAACAGAAGTAGGTACAGCAATTATTGGTGTAGATGTAAGACCAGCAACAACTGATGGCATAGCACCTTCCATGCCAGCGATAGCAATTATTACTGAACTCTTATCAAATGTATGTTTTAGATCAAGTATTCTTGATATACATGCAATACCTACATCATATTCTTTTTTTACTGTATTTCCAAGATATTTTGCAGAAACTACTGCTTCTTCTGCAATATTTTCATCAGATGCACCAGCAGAGAGTATCAATATTTCACCATCAAATTTTTTAATAGGTTCTCTATCAAAGGTAATAATTTCAGCTCTTTCATAAAAAATTAAATTATTAAATGAAGTTTTTAAATCATCATACTTATCTTTGCTCACCTTTGTAATTAATATATCTTCATTAGATTCAGTAAAACTATTAATTATAACTGAAAGTTGATCAATATTTTTACTTTTACCATATATAACTTCCGGTAAACCTCTTCTTATTTTTCTGTGAAAATCAAGCTTTATATCACCGTGTTTTTTATATGGTAACTCGCTTATCAAAGAATAAAAATCTTCTTCTGATAGTTTGCCTGATTTAAGTTGACTTATCTGTGCCTGTAGTTTTTCTTTCATTCTTATTCGTTTTGTTAAATTTATTAAATGGCTTATTTACTTTGTTAGATTTATTCTTATCGCCATCATTTCTATTATTAGATTTTGAATAGTTCTTCTTCTGGTTAGCATTTTTAAATTTGTGAAAAATAGGATGAGGTCTATATGGAAATTTAACTATTTGTGGGTCTACGCCAATAATATTTTGCCAGTCAGAATTTCCCAGACCTTCTTTTTCGGCTATCTCAATATAGGGTATTTTGCTTTTGTCAAACCCCATTATATATGCTGCTAAAGAATCAACGCATACAGGATCTTCCGAAGCTATTGAAAAACCATGAAAAACAGGACTTCCCTTAACAGGACCTTTGCCCTCCATACCAAATAATCCATCCAATAAGATTAGAGAGGCAGGTACTTTTTTATATAATGAAATAATATTCTTAGAACTTATTTGAATAAGGTTCTGGTATTTATAATAGTTTAATTGATTTAGTTTTCTTTGATCAGACCTATATGAACTAAATATTAAATTCCTGTCCTTAGGTTTAACAAAACCAAGTATTGAAGAAAGAGATAAGGATGCCGGAAATATATTATGTGTCTTTGGTGGCAATACAAAAATTGTATAGTCTGCATCATAAGTTGTATAACTAATTTCTTTCTCTCCAAATAATGTGTCTATCTTTAATTTATTCTTATGGGGAAGGTCATCAAGGTTTACAAGTTTTGCTCCATTTAATTCAACTTCTTTATACCTGAATTTATAAAAAATATCCCATGTAGTTTTATTATAACTAAACGCTCCATCTGAACCCTCAATAATAGTTATATCGCTAACACCAAAATTATCTTTTAAAAAAAACAATAATGATTCAACAGTCTCATAATGAGTGTTTGCATATATTTCCTTTGAACCATCTAAAATAATTTTTATTGCAATTTTATCAGATGGTTTAATCTGTAAATGGGGAGATATGGAAGACATTATTTTCTCAACAAATTTACTCTGTCTTGTTTCCTTAATTAATGCTATTTCTTTTCTTTTCATATTTAGTTTATCATTCCTATATAATCATTTATTCGTTATAATTATAATTTGTGATTATACCATTATAAAGAAAAAATGCAAACATTTTTTTATTGAGAACTATGATTATATTTTATTGTTCCGTTTACAATTGTATAAACTGGTACTCCTATTCCTTTCCAGTCTATAAATGGAGAATTGGAAGATTTTGACACAAAACTGTTTTTTGAAAATTCATAAGCTTTACCTGGGTCAATTATTGTTATATCGGCTATATATCCTTGCTTTATTTCTCCTTTATCTTTTAATTGTAATATCTTTGCAGGATTTGATGCCATTAATTCTATCAATTTATTAATTGTAATTATATTTTTTTTTACAAAATTTTCATGTAATACTCCAAATGCAGTTTCAACACCAGTCATACCAAAAGGAGCATTTTTAATATTTGCACTTTTTTCCTCTAATGTATGTGGCGCATGATCGGTAGCAATACAATCGATAGTTCCATCAATAATGCCATTAAGCATAGCCTGTCTATCAGTTTCAGTTCTCAGAGGAGGTTTAACCTTAAAAATTGTATCTCCTGTTAATAATTTATCTTCGTTTAATAAAAGATGATGAGGAGTTACATCGGAACTTATCTTTATACCTCTTTTTTTTGCATCCTTTATGATTTGATAACTTCCTTTGGTTGAAAGATGAGTAAGATGAAGCCTGCCTCCTGTTTTTTCCTGAATTATTATATCCCTTGCAATAATAAGATCTTCTGCAATATCTTCAATCCCCTCAACCTGTAATAATTCTGACACTTTGCCCTTATTAACAATACCAGAACCAGTAATAGAGTGGTCTTCTGGATGTTCAATTAGAATAGAATTAATATTCTTTATTTGTTTTAAAGCTTCCATTAAAATAGTTGATTTAACAACTGCACTACCATCATCAGAAAATCCAATTGCTCCAGATTTAGATAATGCAGAAATATCAGTTAATATATCACCAGCTAAGCTCTTTGTAACACTGGCTACAGGTAAAATATTTAAAATATCCAAATCTTTAGCTTTTGAAATAATATATTCTGTAGTTTCAATATTATCATTAATAGGGGAGGTATTAGGCATACAGACAATTGTAGTAAACCCTCCTTTAACAGCAGCACCTGCGCCTGTCTCTAATGTTTCCTTATGTGTCTGACCAGGGTCTCTTAAATGAACATGCATATCAATAAATCCAGGACTGATAATCAAGTTTTCAGCATCAATTAATTTATCATAATTTGTGTTGATATTAGCTTGTACGTCAATAATTATCCCATTCTCAATCAAAATATCAAGTTTGTCATCAATATTATTAACAGGGTCAATAACTCTTCCATTCTTAATCAATAATCTTTCCATAAAATCTCCTTAAAATATTATACCAAATAAAAAAAATAAAAGTATAAAATTTATTATATAATCTTGAACTTAATCAAAATTTATGTTATATTCTCTTTTCAAATGCCGAGGTGGCGGAATAGGCAGACGCACGGGACTTAAAATCCCGGGAGCATTGAGCTCGTGGGGGTTCGATTCCCCCCCTCGGCATTTATTCAAAACAATCAATTTTATGGCCCTATCGTCTAGGGGTTAGGACGGGAGGTTCTCAATCTTCAAGCCGGGGTTCGATTCCCCGTAGGGCTG
>JAOZTV010000127.1 GCA_029939015.1 Candidatus Aminicenantota bacterium | reverse complement strand
TGGTGAATCATGATTCACCTACATTGAGGGCTTCAGTTAAATTTATTTTGGCTGATGCGGGTTTTAATGTAATACAGGGAGAAAATGGAATCGAAGGTCTGAATAAACTAAAAGAAATGAGGAGTAAAAACGAAAGGGTTAGTCTAATCATTTCTGATGTTAATATGCCAAAAATGAATGGGCTTGAATTTTTAAAAGAAGTAAAGGATGGTGATTCGCCTGATAAATTCATCCCTGTGATTATTCTTACAACTGAAAGCGAAACTATATTGAAGCAAAAAGGTAAACAATATGGTGCTTCCGGTTGGATGACAAAACCATTTAAACCTGAATTATTATTGTCTGTAGTCAAAAAATTTATAAGGTGAAAATAATGGCTGATAATAATTTAGATAAATTAAAAGAAATATTTAAAATTGAGGTTGATGAATTAATTGATTCAGCAGAAGATGTTTTAATTGCTATTGAAAAGGATAAGGAAAATGATGATTTAATGAACGAAATATTCAGAGTATTTCATTCAATTAAGGGTAGTGCCGGAGTAGTCGGATTTGAAGATATGGGACATTTTGCTCATGGTGTTGAAAATGTACTTGACAGGGTTCGTAATAAGGAGGTTAGTATTACCAAAGGTTTAGTCTCTCTAATACTTGATTCTGTCGATAGCATAAAAAATTATGTGCAATATTATTTTGAAGGAACAAATTTAGATAATGCAAAGATTGAAAAAGTTAATAGTTCTTTAAACAGGTTCATGGGAGTTAATCAGGAAACGGTTCCAGTTCTTAATAAAACAAAAGAAAAAACACAGAATAAAAAAACCAACTATTTTGGTATTCATATTGAAATGAGTGAAGATATATTTTATAAGGGACAAGACCCACTTCTCTTAATACAGGAATTATCAGAATTAGGTGATTTTGAAACTATTAGAAGTAATATATCTAAAATACCATTATTAGACAAAATAGATTCTTTTACAAGTTATATTTATTACGATATAGTTTTGAAGACAGAAAAAAACAAAAATGAGATAGATGATGTTTTCATGTTTGTAATTGATGATAATAAAATTGGAATATCTGATATTTCTTCTCGCTTTGTTGATGGAATTGATACTGAATTAGCTGATAAAAAAATTGGTGAACTTCTTGTTGATGAAGGAATTATAGAAGAGGAAGAAGTTGAAAAAATTGTTGCTGAACATAAAAAAATTGGGGAAGAAATAGTTGAAAAGAAAAATGTTTCTCAAAAAGAAGTTGAGAGGATAATAACTAAAAAGAAAAAAAGTCAAAAAGTACAAATTGCCTCTTCAATAAGAGTGCGGACCGATAAACTTGATAAATTAATAAATCTTATTGGAGAAATGGTTATTGGTGTTGCAAAGGTAAAAATTGCAGCAAAAGAATCTGAAGACAAAAATATAATGCAAAGCACTGTTGAATTAAGTAATATTTCAAGAGATTTACAGGAACAGATTATGATGGTTAGAATGGTTCCACTTGAAAGTACATTTAAAAGATTTCATAGAGTAGTAAGGGACCTTGCAAATTCTCAGAGTAAAAACATTGAACTTCATATTTCAGGTGAAGATACTGAATTAGATAAAACCATGATAGAACAGATTACAGATCCTTTAAAACACATGATAAGGAACTCAGCAGATCATGGTGTTGAAACATCTGATATTAGAGTTAAAAACGGAAAACCTGAAAAGGGTAATATCTGGTTAAGGGCATTTCAGGAAGAAGGAAACATTATAATTGAAATTGAAGATGATGGTGCTGGTATTGACCCGGATATAATTTATAATAAGGCAAAAGAAAAAGCATTAGTTAAAAATAGTAAAAAATCTTATACAGATGAAGAAATATTTTCTTTTCTTTTCTTACCTGGCTTCTCAACAGCTGCAAAGGTTACAGAGATTTCAGGCAGAGGCGTTGGAATGGATGTTGTTAAAAAGAATATTGAATCACTTAAGGGCAGGATTGAAATTTCTTCAGTTAAAGGAGAAGGTAGCAAATTTAAAATCAGAATTCCTTTAACTATTGCAATAATTGATGGAATGCAAATTCGTATAGGTAAAAAGACTTATGTATTACCACTGGATCAAATAGTTGAAACTTTTAAGTTTTCTACTCTGGAATTAAAATCTATAAAGGGTGAATCTGATCTTATTAATCTTAGAGGAGAGGTTTTTCCTTTAATTAAATTGCATCCTTATTTTAAAGAAAATCTTGAAAAAGTAGATAAGGAAAAGGGGATTGTTATTCTTGTAGAAAGCACATATAAAAAATTCTGTATATATGTTGATGAAATACTTGGTATAAATCAGGCTGTAATAAAGAATCTTCAAAAGAATTATCAACCAATTCCTGGAATAGTTGGTGCTTCTTTGAATGGTGATGGTACAATATCATTAATAATTGATATACCGGGTATTGAAAAAATTATGGGAATTTAGGGAGATTTCTTATGTCTACAAATATTAAAGCAATTAAAAAAACTAATCAATATATGACATTTAATCTTGAAGAAATTTATGGTATTGAATTAAAAAAAATCAAAGAAATAATCAGGTATCAAGATCTTACTAAAGTTCCTGAGACTCCAGAATTTATTTTAGGTGTCTTAGGCTTAAGGGGCACTGCTGTTCCAATAATTTGCTTAAGGACTCTTCTTAAACTAGATAAAAAGGATATCAATGAATATTCAGTTATTATCGTTATGGAGGTTTCAGGACGGCTTATAGGTTTGTTAGTCGATAGTGTTTCAGATATGATAAGCATTGAAGATGATGAAATTAAAGAGCCTTTAAGTTTTTCTAATAAGAATAGTCGGAAATTTATTAATGGAATGGTTGAAAAAGACAATAAATTTACTATGCTTTTTGCTGTTGATAAATTATTTTCAAGTGATGAGATAGACCTATTGGATGGGATTTAAAAGGAGAAAAAGATGGGAGAATTTGAAGATTTAATACCTGAGTTTGTTGAGGAATCGTTAGAGCATTTAAAGCATATTGAAGAAGATATTATTCAAATAGAACAGGGACAAGCTGATGAAGAATTAATTAATAGCGTTTTTAGAGCAGTACATTCAGTTAAGGGTGGATCTTCTTTCCTTGGATTGAAAAATATTGAAAAATTATCACATAAAATGGAAGATATTTTTAATCTTGTCAGAAATGGTAATCTGGTTTTTACGCCTAAAATTTCTACTAAAGTATTAACTTCAATTGATAAACTAAAAGAAATGCTTGAAGATTCTGGAGAGAGTGATAGTTATGATATAATTTCTAATGTAGCAGATATGGAATCTGTAATTAAAAACAATAATGAATCACTATCTGAAAATATATCAGTAGAAGCCTTTGGTATTCCAGTGCAAATGAGTAAGTATAAGTTTGATACTTTTAAAAAAAAAGGACAGACTGTATATCTTATAAGAATGGAATTTGTTGAAGGCAAAACTTATAATAATATATTAGACTTACTTAAAGAGGTAGGAAAGACAGGAGAAATTGTCGAAAGTTCAGTTGATATTGAATTTGTTATTTCAGGTGATAATTTTTCCGGTGAAGGTATTCCATTAAAAATCATATATGCTTCTGTGTTGGATAAAGATCTTGTAGCTCATACTTTTGGAATTAAAGATAATGATATTATTGAATTAAAAATTGACAATATAGTTGATGTTGTCGATGAAAAAAAAGAAGTAATAAAAAAAGAAGAAATTATAGAAAGCAAACCAGAAGAAAAAAAGGAACTACCAGCTAAAATATTGGAAGATGATTCAGAAGAAGAGTTTGAGGATGATATTGAAGCAATTAATGATGAGAATGAATTTATGACTTTTTTAATTGGTGATGAAGAATATGGCATTGGAATAAAACTTATTCAGGAAATTGTTACAATGCAGTCTATTACAAGTATTCCAGATAGTGAAAATTTTACAAAAGGAATAATTAATCTCAGAGGTGACATTCTACCTGTTTATGATTTTAGATTAAAACTTGACTTTGAAGAAAGGGAATATGATGGTAAAACAATAATTCTTATAATTAATTTAGATGATAAGAAATTTGGAATTATAGTTGATAGAATATCAGAGGTTGTACAACTAAAAGATAATCAAATTAAAGATGCTCCTAATATGAAAAATATTCCATCTAATTATGTAATCGGAATTGGTCAAAAAGATGACAAATTTATTGTTATTTTAAAGGTAAAAGAAATTGTTTTTGGAAATGATGCAGCTTAAAATAGTTGTTGTCATATAGGATAATATGTTAGATATTAATTCAGATTTGCTTTTAGAAAAAGAAGATTTTAATAGGATTAGAAAAATTGTCTATGATACAACAGGTATAACTTTAGCAGATACAAAAAGTGCTTTAATTGTTGCCCGTTTATCCAAAAGGCTTTTAAAGAAAGGTATTTCCGGATTTGGGGAATATATAGCACTGTTAAACGAAGACCCTTCTGAAATCCTTGAATTAGTAAATAAAATCACAACAAACCTTACCTATTTTTATAGGGAATCAGACCAATTTTCTGTTTTGAAATTATTAATTCTACCTGAGCTCTTAAAAAATAAGAAAAACATCATAAGAATTTGGAGTGCTGCCTGTTCAACAGGCGCTGAAGTATATACAATACTTTTTGAAATGCTTGATTATTTTAATGGAAGTATTCCTGACAATATTGATTTGAAAATTTTAGGATCTGATATTGATACTGTTGTACTTTCAAAGGCAAAAAGAGGAGCTTATACAAAAGAAGAGTTAAATAAATTAGATAAAAGTAAAGTGAAATTGTATTTTGATAAGTTAAATGAAGATCAATACATTATAAAGGAAAATTTAAAAAAATATGTCGGGTTTAGAAAGATTAATCTTATTTATGATAAGTTTTCCTTTAAAGGTAAAATTGATATTATCTTTTGTCGTAATGTTGCTATTTATTTTAATGAAGAAACTAAGGATAAATTATATAATAAATTTTATAATGTATTAAGTGAACAAAGCTATGTTTTTTCAGGTCAATCAGAAAACTTATTTAGATGGAATAATCAATACAAATTCATAAAAAATTCAATTTATAAGAAGGTATTATGAAAGATTTATATATGGAAAAATTCAAGAAAAATATCAAAATTATTAATGTTGGTGAATTTTATGCAACAAATAAAGATGTAGGTATTGCCACTGTATTAGGTTCTTGTATCTCTACATGTATCTATGATGAAAACACTGGTATTGGAGGAATGAATCACTTTTTGATACCGGGTGATTTTAGAGATGAAGAAATTTTTTTAAGTCCAACTGCAAGATTTGGAATGTATGCAATGGAACTTTTAATGGGAGAATTAATTAAGCTTAATATCGATAGAGAAAGTATAAAGGCTAAAGTGTTTGGAGGAGCCGATTTATCTGGTAGTAAAATGAGAATCGGTGATAATAATATTAGATTTATCAAAGCTTTTCTTGGCATGGAAGGAATTCCAATTCAATCTATTGATGTAGGTGGTAGTTTTGCAAGGAAAGTTTTTTTCTTCCCTAAAACTGGAAGAGTTCTAATAAAAAAGATTGAAACAAAGGTTGAAAAAATTATTCAAATTGAAGACAAATATAGAAAAAAGGCGGAGATACAACTATAATGATAAAAAAGAAAGTATTAATTGTTGATGATTCAGTTGTAATAAGAACCTTTTTGAAGGAATTATTTGACAGTGATCCTGAATTAGAAGTTATTGGTTCAGCCTCTGATCCTTATAAAGCTAGGTCTATTATGAAAGAGAATTGGCCTGATGTAATAACTCTTGACATTGAGATGCCAAGGATGAATGGTATTGAATTTTTAAAAAAAATCATGAAATCACGTCCTACACCTGTTATAATGCTAAGTACTTTAACCAAAAAGGGTGCTGGTATTACTCTTGAAGCTTTAGAAATTGGTGCAATTGACTATATATCAAAACCAGATGCTGCATCCTGGGATGATTTGAATGAAACAAAAATAGAAATTTTGCAAAAAGTTAAAAATGCATCATCATCAAACTTAAAGAAAAAATCTTTATTTTCTTCAGATAAATCTATAATCCAATCAACAATACCAAGTATAAATTTATCAAAAAAACTTGTTTTAATTGGTTCTTCTACAGGTGGAGTACAGACACTTACAAATATATTCTCAAGATTACCCAAAAATGTTCCAGGTATTGTTGTAGTTCAGCATATGCCAAAAACATTTTTAGAATCGCTTGCTCTACAATTAGATAAAAAATTAGAACTTGATGTAAAAATAGCAGAACATAATACACCTATTACAGCTGGTACTATACTTATTGCTCCAGGCGATGTACATACGGCTGTTGTGAAAAAATCAGGTCTTTATTATATATCATTAATTGAAGGAAATCCTGTAGGTTTTCATAGACCTGCCGTTAATATATTATTTCAATCTGCATCAAAAATAGCTGACAAAAATATTCTTGGAGTGATTTTAACAGGTATGGGTGAGGATGGAGCTAAAGGAATGGCAATGATGAGAGAAAAAGGTTGTAGAACTCTTGGACAGGATAAAAATTCTTCCATAGTATATGGAATGCCAAAAAGAGCCTATGAAATGGGCGGGGTTGAGAAACAATTTTCATTATCTGAAATTCCAAAAAAAATTGTAGAATTCGGAGAGGGTAAATATTAATGACATTAAAAGGTAAAATTTTAATAATTGACGATAATTTAGATTTATTGGAGTATTTACAAGAATTCTTTATTATATATAATTATGAAGTTATTCTTGCAGAAAATGGCAAAACAGGTATCGCAAAATTTGAAGAGTATAAACCTGATATTATTATAACTGATATGAGACTACCTGATATCAGTGGTGATAAAGTAGTAAAAGAAATTAAAAAAAAAAATAGGGACGTGCCAATAATCGTCATTACTGGGTATTCGGATCAGAAAATGATTATTAATGCGATGAAAAATGGTGCAATTGACCTTTTAAAAAAACCGTTCAAGCCCAAAGATCTTCATTATTTGATTAATAAAATAGAGTCTTTGTTTAAAAAAATAAAACTTAAATTAAGCTTGGATATATTCAAATGGGATAAGAAATATCTTCAAATTGGAAATGATATTGGTGTAATTCCTTATGTAATTGATTCAGTCTTAGCTAATTCTTCGTATTTATTTGAAAATGATTATTTTATTAGAGTAGGTTTACAGGAAATACTACTAAACGCGATAGAACATGGAAATCTTAATATTTCTTATGAAGAAAAACATGAAGTGTTAGAAAATGGTAATTATAAAACTTTTTTAACAGAAAGAATGCTTAATCCATTGTATAAGGATAAAAAAGTTGGTATTAAAATATTTTCTAATAATGAATATTTGAAAATTATTATTAGTGATGAAGGGAATGGGTTTGATGTAAATAGTATTCCTAACCCTAATGACCCTGAAAACTTGCTTGGAGAGAGCGGAAGAGGTGTATTGCTTGCTATGAATTCCTTTGATGAGGTTAATTATAATAAGAAAGGAAATGAAGTATCATTAATTAAAATTTCTGAATTTATTGATAATACAGAAATTAAGAGAGAAGAAAATGATAGTTTTGAGATTTATAATAAATTTAAAGAACTTGAAAAAATAAGAGATGAATATGTTTTTGAATTAGATCTTGCAGCAGAATTTCAAAATACATTTCTACCTAAAAAAGCATCATTAGATGATTTATCAGGTCTAAAAAGTGACTATATATTTATACCTCTTATAAAGGTTTCTGGGGATTTTATTGATATTAGTAAGTTAGAAGATGGAATGTATGGTATTTTCTTGTCAGATATTGCTGGACACGGTGTTGCAGCAGCTTTAATTTCATCTATGCTAAAGGTTTTTTTCTCCCTATATGCAAAAGATGTTCTTTCGCCTGAACTTTTATATAATATGCTTAATAGTGAGTTTTTCCAATACTTGAATTCCGGCGAATATTTTACTTCATTCTATGGTATTTTTTTTAGAGATGAAAATAAGTTTGTTTATACTAATGCAAATCATCCACCACCATTGCTTTTAAGGGCAGATTCTGATGATATTATTGAGTTAAATACCGAGGGCTTTTTTATTGGAATATTTGAAAACTCTGAGTTTGAGGAAAAAGAAGTAATTCTTAACAAAGGCGATAGAGTATTGTTTTATACTGATGGAATTATAGAAGCTAAGGATGCCAATAATAATGAATTTGGACTTGATAGAGTAATTGATATTTATAAAAATAATAGAAAAAATAATATTTCAGACCTAATTGCTAAAATAAAAGAAGATGTTTTTAATTATACTTATAAAATTGAAGATGACATTACAATTGCAATTTTTGAAGTTGAGTAAAATAAAAGGCAAAGAGGCAATGAGTAGAACAAAAGATGAA
>JAOZTV010000449.1 GCA_029939015.1 Candidatus Aminicenantota bacterium | reverse complement strand
TATTTTGGAGAGGGTGGACGATTTAATAGATTTAGAGATCAAAACTCAGATATGGCAACAGGAATGATTTTTTCTGTAATATTTGTTTTTATTCTAATGGGAATATTATTTGAATCATTTATATTACCACTTTCAGTACTGGTATCAATCCCAGCAGCCTTTGTAGGGTCATACTGGTTACTCTATATCACAGGTACAACATTTGAGATAATGGCAGGTATTGGTTTGATTGTTCTTATAGGGGTTGTTGTAAATAATGCGATTGTATTCATTGATCTTATAAATCAGTACAGAAAATCAGGAATGCAACGTGAAGAGGCCATACTCGTGGCTGGAATGCACCGGTTCAGACCAATTTTAATGACTGCTCTAACAACAATATTTGGATTATTCCCAATGGCGATAGGAAATGCAGGCCTAATAGGAATCCCTTATGCACCTCTAGGAATTACCCTGATAGGGGGACTTATAAGTTCAACTTTCCTTACTCTATTTGCTGTCCCTGTATTCTATACATATTTTGATGACCTAAGAAAATTTTTCCCCAAACTTCTAAGGAAAATCAGTTAGTTGAATAGTGACAATTATTATAAATCCTCCATTTTATACTACTTTACCAACGTCAAAACCTTATACCTAACCCGAAACCTGTTGACAAACCTCCCAGTTTAATGTTTTTATTATTTACATGATCGTTGGCTAAACTGTATTTTATATCTAAGGACAAAAACATAAGTTTACTAATCTGGTACATAAGGTCAATAGCTCCTCGATAACCATATACTGTATTAGATACCTCAAGCTGCATTGCATTTTCTTTATAATTAAAGCTTGTAGCTCCAATTGCAACACTCATACTGAAAGACTTTGACAGGTTAAGTTCAAGACCAATAAATGCAGAAATTAACTGTTGTTTTGATTTGCTGTCCTCTTCTATTTCAGAAAGATATCCGGATTTCTGAAAGTATCCATAAGATACTCCTAAAAAAACAGATTTTATGATTTTAAATTCAAGCCCAATTTCTGGAAATATTATTGAGTTTCCATATATTGATTTATAACTACCATCAGCAGGTAAAAGATAATTACCGGACAATTCAATTTTTGCTCTTTTATATCCATAATTTAATTGAAAAAAACAAATTACTAAAACAATAATTATTAAGAAACGTTTCATAAATCCCCCCTATTCAATAGTTTTATATTGAGAACTACCAATAACACTGTTATTATTATCAACGGCTACAATATAGTATGAATAACTACTTCCTTCTGTTAAAAATTTATCCTGAAATGAATAATTTCTACTATTTAGATCTGATTCATAAAATTCTTTTATTCCAATATAATCTGAACCGTTTTCAGATCGGTATATTATATATTTAGAAACTGGGATATTGTCTTCATTTTGAATAGAAATGTTTAATTGCCCATACAGTCTGGTTATTAACCATGATGTTATTGAATTTAGACTTGCATTAAGGTCTATTTTTATTGTGCTTACCATAACACGGATCGAGTTTCCCTTCGTAAGTCCAATTTTATCTTTTGCAATAACCTTTAAATTATGATATCCATAATTAACGCTATCTGTATTCCAACTACAATTATAAGGTTTGATGGTATCTGTTTTAATTATTTTATCGTCAACGTAGAATTTTACAGAGTCAATACCATCACTGTCACTGGCATTGGCTGTAAAAGAAATAATGCCCCAGGCAATATCATTATTATTTGGATTGGTGATCGTTACAGTTGGAGGTAAATTAAACTTTGCGGTTATTGATTTATCTTCATCCATTGTCAGATTATAAGGGTTTTTCGTTCCTGAAATATCACCGATCCACCCAATAAAGACATATTCTCCTATAGGACTTGCTGTTAAAACTACTTTATCACCATGATCATATAATGATTTTTGAGGGTTTGCTGTTAATGTACCGCCAACATTAGGATCTGTAACAATTTTTAATGTATGGATGTTATCAACAATGACTTTAATAGAATCTTCATTAGAGTGATTTGTTTTACTTGTAACGATCACTTTAAGAGTATATTGATTGTCTGAATGACTTGTTGTATCCCAGTTATACTGATAGGGGTCATTAGTATCTGTCCCTATTAATTGATTATTAATATAAAATTTTACACTACTGATGTCACCTACATGTGTTACTGATGTGGTTATCTTATAAGTGCCGTTAACATGTTCATTATTTACTGGAGATACAATTGAAATATCCGGATTTGGATCTGAGGGATCAGGACCTGAGGGTTCACCGTACATTTCATAAAAACCATTTTTATTGTCTGTATCTATGCTTCGCCTGATCCCACTGTAATTTGGTGCCATAATTCC
>JAOZTV010000126.1 GCA_029939015.1 Candidatus Aminicenantota bacterium | reverse complement strand
TGTTTCTACTGTTTTTGTACTATCTTTTTTGCCACAGGCAATAATAAAAAGTATAGCAACCATTAATACTAATAATTTTTTTGTCATAATAATCTCCTTTTGATTTTTTAATTAATATGTAAATTATATTTTATCAGACTTCATACATTTTGTCACTAACTAAAACTATTTCAGCTTTGCCTCTTGTACTAAAACCTTCAAATATATTTGTATCGCACCTCTGTTCTTGTGTTTTATCTGAAATCATACTTTCTTTATCAGGATTCCAAATTACTAAATCTGAATCAGAACCAACTTTTATAACACCCTTTTGGGGATAAAGCCCAAATATTTTCGCTGGATTAGTCGATATAAGCTTAACAAATTTTTCAATATTGATTTTTTTAGTTAATACCCCATAAGTATATAAGAGAGACAACCTATTCTCGATGCCCCCTACTCCATTTGGTATCTTAGAAAACCCATCTTTTTTAAAAGCCAACCTATCTTTCTTATTAAAAGGACAATGATCTGTTGCAATTACGTCAATAATATTAGTTTTTATGCCTTCCCAGAGAGCATCCTGATGCTCTTTTGACCTGAGGGGAGGACTCATAACATAATTTGCAGCCTCATCAAAATTTTTATTTTCATAGAGGGACTTATCCAATAGTAAATAATGTGGACAAGTCTCAACAAAAATACGTCCATTCTTTCCATAAGCCTTAACGATATCCATTCCATATTTTGTTGAATTATGAACAATATAAGTTTTACTATTAGTTTTTTTTGAAAGCTCGACAATTTTTTTTACTGCATCAGCCTCAGTTTCTGGTGGTCTTGATAGATGATGGTATTTAATCTCTTTTTTTCCATTATTTTCAAACCCTTTCTTTAATTCATCAATTCTATCCCCATCCTCACAATGAACCATTACTATTGAGTCTAAAGCTTCGGCAACTTTCATAACCTTAAAGATATCAGTTACATCAAGTCCAATTGAGTCTTTATAAGCCATATATACCTTAAAAGACCTGATACCCTCATTATACACACAATCTTTCATCTCGGATTCAGTTTTATCGTTCCACTCTGTTATACTCATATGTAATCTATAATTACAAAGAGATTTTTTTGCCTCCTTTTTCCTATCCTTTAGACTTTTCAATAAAGACTCGCCTCTTTGGGGTGTTACAAAATCAATAATTGTAGTAGTACCACCATAAATGGCAGCTTTAGAGCCAGTTTCAAAACTATCAGATGACTTCATATTGTTTCCTATGTGAAGATCAAAATGTACATGAGGATCTATTCCTCCTGGAATTACGTATTTATGCTTTGCATCAATTATTTCAGTTGTACTAAGTATTCTATCCTTTATTCTTAAACTATCCCCAATAAATTCAATTTTTCCATTTCTGCAAAAAATATCATTTGTACTAATCCCGTTTTCAGTAACTACCTTTCCATTTTCAATTAAAATTGAACTTATTTTTTTAATTTTTCCCATAAGATATTGCCCATCTTTCTTGAATACTTTAAAACATCCTGCTCATCAATATTTTGAATAACACCATCTTTCATAACTATCTTACCCGATGATATGACCGTCTCAATATTTCTGGAATTTATACCATATATAAAATGCCCAAGAAAATTGTCCATATTGATATTTGTCGGTGAATCATAGTTTAATATAATAAGATTATTGCCACTATCACCATCAAATTTATTATTTTTCAAATATTGATGTGCCTTTCTAAATCTCTCATAAATTGACGACATAGATATACCATCAATAGACTGTGAAGCCAAAAATGATGCTTTCGTACTTCTCAGTATATCAGAATGCATTCCATCAGTGCCTATCATCAGGTTTTCCCCAAGACCTTTTGAATTAAATACTCCCACAGCATTATTTTGATTACTTTCAGGATTCTGAACAATAAAAACTTCGGATTTTTTCAAGAGTGACCTTTCCTTATCATCAATATGGATACAATGAGCAAGAATGGATTTTTTAAGATTTAAGATTCCCGCTCTTTCAAATCGTTCTATTACACTCAGATTATATTCCCTTTTACAGTTTTCCTGATCTATTTTATCCTCTGCTGTATGTACATGTACTCCTGTATTAAATTTTTCAGCTAAACTTACCGCCTTTTTAAGCGTTGTATCTCCAAGGGTAAAAGATGCATGCAGCCCTACAAGCCCCTGATATAATTTAAGATAATTTTCAGTTTCCTCTAATCCTGCTTCAGCAATTTCTTTACCATCTCTATCAGAAATCTCATAACAAAGAAGATGTGATACTCCAACCTTTTCAAAGGCTGCAGCGATAATTTCTAAAGAACCATTAATTGCAAAAGGTGAAGCGTGATGATCAATAACAAAGGTTACTCCATTTTTCAAACAATCCATAGCGGTATAGAGTGCAGAAGCCTCTATCATTTCTTTGCTTAGATTCTTATCAAGATTCCACCATACATATTTTAATATTTCATGAAAATTAGTAGGACTCTGCCTTGGTGCAGGCATACCTCTTGCAAGGGTAGAATATATATGATGGTGAGCGTTTACAAACGATTTCATTATTAATTTATTTTTACAATCAATAGTTATTGCATTAGAAACATTTTGAAGTTCAAGTTTATCGACAAATTCAATACCACCATTTAAGCCATCATTGACCTTGATATTTCCCTTTTTAAATTCAAAAGTTCTTTCATCAATATACGTTGCGTTTTTTAAATATATCAATTTTAATCCTCCAACTTATTTATTTCTTTATTTTAACATCGGTTAAAGAGCAAAAAACATCCAGCATTTTCTTAGTAGCTTTTATATTATGAACTCTTAAAATAGACGCACCATTTTTAATTGAAATTAAATTTGCTACAGCTGTTTCAATTTCACGCTTTTCCGGTTCCTGCTCATCAGTTATTTCTCCAAGAAATCTTTTCCTTGAAAGTCCCATAAGTATTGGAAGATTATACTTCTCAAATTTTGACAAATTTTTTATTATATTTATATTATCTTCCAGTCTTTTTCCAAATCCTATACCGGGATCAAGGATAATATTTTCTTTTTTTATACCATTGTCAGTGGCAAACAAAATTCTCTCTTCAAAAAACGCACCTATCTCCCCAATCACATCATTATAATAGGGCCTTTCCTGCATAGTTTTTGAAATACCCTTTCTATGCATTAAAACAACAGGTATATTAAATTTTGATACAATTGATACCATTTTTTCATCATTACTCAATGCAGATATATCATTGATTATATCAACATGGCATTCCGACACTGCTATTTCTGCAACTATGCTCTTTACTGTATCTATTGAAACAATTATATCAAATTCAGATTTAATTTTTTTTATTATTGGTATTACCCGATCAATTTCTTCTTCGGTCGATATAGGGTCTGAACCCGGCCTGGAACTCTCGCCGCCAACATCTATAATATCTGCACCCTCCTCAATCATTTTGCTAACATGATAAAGGGCTTTATCAATTTTATTAAACTTACCACCATCTGAGAAAGAATCAGGTGTAAGGTTTAATATCCCCATTATTTTAATTTTTTTTACATTATTGAGGCTCATAGTTTTGTCTAATTCCTTTATTACTTAAAAATCAGGTATTATATTATTTCAATATCAACCTTCTTTACCCAACCTTCTATCTCGTCAGTAACTCTAACCCTAACCCAATTTTCATCCACTTCAATTATTTTCACATCGAGCCCGGCATTTATTATACCTGAATTACCTGCCATATCTTTGCCACTTCTCAATGGAGTGTTATTTTTTAAGACTACTGCAATAATTCTTTTATTATTCTGACTATTTCTGTAAGAAAGATATAATGCCGTTGATGTCGAAAGAATAAATAAGACTAATAGTACATATAACAAAAACTTTTTCCTGCCTTTTTTACGATTCCAGAATTGTATAAATAAAATAATATTAAATATTATAATAAAAAATATCAGAAGTATAGTTAAAAATTTTATGGAAAGAATTGATTCAATCCTACCTAAGGCATTTCTAAAATATTCAAGTTTTCTTTCAGGTGCGATATCTTTAAATAAAAGATTTACAATATTTATATTTTTATCAATATCTGCATCAATCATATTTAGTTTTTTGGCTTTTAAATAGTAAATCTTTGCTTTTACAAAATCTTTTAACCGATAATAAGAGTTGCCAATATTATAATATAGTTTCCAATCAATAATATCTTTTTCTATTTTATTATAGATTTGCAAAGCTTCTTTATACTTATTTTTCTTATATAATTCATTTGCCTTGTCAAATAAGTCAGACTTTGTTTCACTTACCAATAAAAAAGTCATTAAAACCAATAATATCAATATAATTGTTTTTTTCATTATCCTATACCTTAGATTCGATCTTCTTGAAAACTGTAATTAAATTTCTAATATCCGATACCATTTTACCTGTATCAATCTTTTGAGGTGAAAATTTTGCCAAGTCTGACTCTGTTTTAATTCGAATGATTAATTTAATATCTGAATCACTAATTTTCAAATTTACAAGAAAATTTTCCATTGTCATATTGGTCAATTCTGAGAGTTCAACCCCGCTTCTATTTTTAAAATACTCTTCAATAATTGAATTAATTTCTGAATATTCTTTTACTTCATTTAATGATTTATGGATATGAGAAAAAAATTTTCTTTTTTTAAGCGATGAACTATTTTTAATATATTTATCAAACAAGTATATTTTCAAAATATAGATAAGATTTAAAATAAAGGGTAATAAAATCAAAATATAGAATGATTTTGAATCATAATTAGTAGTATTTTGATTAATTTTCCCTTCCTTGATATATGAAATATCTGATTTAGTTTTTATTATCTCTTTAGGCAAGTATATAGAAGATTCATTTGTTTCCTTTACGCCTGAAACTATGATATGAACAGGCTCTGTTTTTAAAACAATAATTTTTTTTTTATAGGGATCATACACCTTTAATTTTAAAGAAGGTAATAATATTGCACCCTTCTTTTTAAAATTTAAAGTCATTTCAGAACTTAGACTACCTGCAACACCTCTCTTGGAGAAATGAGATTCTCGTTTTATTACCGGTTCAAAAACTTTAAAAAAAGGATTTGGTTCAAATTCCGGTATTGGCACAGTCTTAATATTTCCAATACCCTCAATTTTCAATTTAACAGTTAATATTTCATTTATATCTATCTTTTTTTTGGGTACAGATAAGTTCATAGTATAAGACCCAACGGTTAATCCAAATTGCCCTTTAAAATTTGTTGATTGTATTTTAACCTCTTTAGTGGTCAAA
This sequence comes from Candidatus Aminicenantota bacterium, assembly GCA_029939015.1. Taxonomy (GTDB): domain Bacteria; phylum Acidobacteriota; class Aminicenantia; order UBA2199; family UBA2199; genus JAOZTV01. The sequence continues at coordinate 3,135 of JAOZTV010000126.1, read as the reverse complement.
AATATTTTTTTGGAATTTGAAAAGGCAAAGGCATAGGGGTCATATAAATTTACAGCAAATTTTAATGGAGGGATAGTCAATTCACCGATTTTTGTAGGAAATAAAGCAACTTCTCTTATCTCATAGACCTGATATATTTTGCCATTATATTCTTTATTTGAGCCCTCTATTTGTCTATCCAGAGGTTTCCATTCCTGAAAAAAACCAGGAAAAGACTGATCAGATATGAGATTTACATTGCTAACTCTATTCCGGGAATATAAATAAATTGTAAAAAGAATTTGTTCGCCCTTATTGACTTCCTGTTTAGATATATTTGTTTTTAAAAAAACATCAATTTCCTGTTTTTGCTGTGTTCTTCGTCGGAAAGGACTATTAAATGCGTCTTCAAGAGAATCATCAAAGAGTGATCTTAATCCTCTATTTCCCATCCTTCGATTACTATTTGATGCCTTTATTCGTCCCTTAACAACCTCAATATTAAATCCCTTCGTTTTATATGTTTTTCCATTATATGCATACGAAACAGGAACAAGTTTTAACATTCCAATTTGTTTTGGGGAAAGATAGAATGTGAAATTTGTATAGTATGAACTAAGCCCATTAATTATTGAAAATTCACTCCCTCTCTGAGATTGAGCAATTTTGAAATTTTTATTTTGTGATATATCAGGGACCTTTGGATTATTATTCCCTTTTATCTTAATAGTATATATTAATACATCATCAATTCCTATCTTAGTTGCATCAACAGAGGCCGTTATTTCAAAATCTGCCGAATGTAAATTTAAAAAAAGCATAAACAAAAAGAAAAAATATAATATTTTTTTATTCATTACCAATCCTTCCTCTTCTTTTTACTTTTCCTAATACCGTATTTTAATAATTTATTTTTCTGTAACATTTTTTTCATTTGTTTTTTCTCATTTTGATCAATAAATCTCAACATATTTTTATGTTTTTCTTCAGGTTTTGCCTTAGGTTTTTTCTGATTTTCCTGTTTCTTTTTTTTATCTTCTTTTTGTTTCTGATCCTTTTTTTTATCCTGTTTGTCTTTTTTATCCTTTTTATCTTCAGGCTTTTTCTGTTTATCTTCTTTCTTTTTATTCTGGTCTCTTTTATCCTTCTTATCTTTCTTCTGGTCTTTATTGTCTTTATTTTTCTTATCCTTGTCCTTATCTTTATTGTCTTTTTTGTCTTTCTTGTCTTTTTTATTGTCCTTATTCTTATCTTTTTTATCCTTATTCTCTTTTTTCTGTTTTTTAATCATCTCAAGAGTAAGTTCATAATTTTGTCTTGCTTCAATATCATTTGGATTTTCTCTTAAGGCCTTTTTATATAAATCTAAGGATGATTCATAATCTTTCATTTTAAAATTTGTATTTCCAAGGTCAAAGAAAAGATCCGATCTTTTAATATTTGATTTATCCAGATTAATTTTTTCAAATTCATTCTTTGCATTCTTATAATTTCCAAGTTCATACAAAGAAGATGCAATATTATACCTTAAAGATTCAAGATCAGGAGATGTTTTTTTATCTTTAATGGAAGCTTTGATTTTAGAATTAAATTGTTCAATCTGAGATTTGACATAGACTATATCTTTAAAAACCTGACCAATATTACCAGAGCCTTTGCTGGCAAAATTTTTTTTAATTTTACTATTTAAATTATCTATGTTTTTTAATATTTTATTAGATATATTTTTGATTTCATTATCTTTAATTTTACTTGAATAGGCTGACACTGATTTATAAAAACTATTGAGATTTTTTGATAAGTTTGCAAATCCACCAATAATTTGTTTTTTATGTTTTTCATTCAAATCAGAAACATTCAAACTCTCGGCATTTACGCTTTTTAAATAAGCAAGCATATCATCAAATTTGTCAATCGTTTGTGTAATATTACTCTTAAAACCATCAGAAGAAGAAAGAATATTCCTTGCTGTCCTGAAATGGTTTAAAGCATCTTTGTATTTTTTATTATTATAAGCTTTCTCACCTTTTTCATTCTCCTTTACAACAGGGTCAAACCAGTTAAAAAACAATAAAAATGGTGCAAGAATTAATATTATTAATCTTTTTTCCATTTTAACCTCCTGTCACTAAGTAACATTTCCAGTATTAATAAAAAAAAGGCAATAAATAAAGGATATTGGTATCTATTTATTTTTTTTACAGAAACTCTTTTGCTAAGAATAGAGCCTTCAAACTTATCCAAGCCTGCAACTATCTGGTCAATACCCGATATATCAGTCAATCTATAATAAACACCACCTGTTTCATCTTTAATCTTAATAAGAGATAATTCATCAAGCACAGTTCTAACTTTTTCACCTTTTTTATCAATTTTATATCCAGTAATATTTCCATCTTCGTCTTTTTTGGGAATTGGTGCTCCTGTGTTTTTCCCAACACCAATTGCAAAAACAGTAATTTTTTCTTCCTTTAATTCAGGAAGTATCTTAAGCCATTCTTTTTCCTGATCTTCGCCATCTGTAATAAGAACAATTATATGATTTTTATTTTTTGACATTTTCAAAGTATCTATTGCCAACCGAAAAGCACTAAAAAAATCTGTCCCCTGTACTTCATCAGGACTGATTACAATTGAATTAACTCTCATCTTAAAAAAACTTTGATCATCGGTCAATGCAGCTTCAGTTTCTGCAATCCCTGCAAAACTTATCAAACCAAAATAATCAGTTTTATTCTTTACATTATCAACAATATTTATAATAAGATCCTTGGCAACTTCTAATCTATTGGGATTAAGATCCTGGGCATCCATTGACCTTGAAGTATCAAGCAAGAAAATCACTTCAATACCCTTTACAGATATCTCTTCCTTTTTCTCACCCCATTGAGGGCCTGCAAGCGCAAGAATAAAAAAAACAAAAGAAAGGGTAATAAGAATAGCCTTAATAACTACTACATCATTACTTGATTTAACACCAATTTGTTTAAAAGCAATATCAGAAATAAAACCCCTTTGAAGCTTTCTTTTCTTTTTAAAATTATAAAATAAAAGAAAGACAAATGGTATAACCAAAAACAATAAGTACAAATAAACAGAATCTGAAAAGCTCATAGAATATTATACCAAATTTTGCTGTATATTTTAAGAGTATTT
>JAOZTV010000448.1 GCA_029939015.1 Candidatus Aminicenantota bacterium | reverse complement strand
TGAGACTAGCAAAAGCTATGACAGATACTTATAAGCATTCAAATATGAAACATCTTGAAAAAAAGCTCCAGCTTCATCAGGATAAGAGAATTAGACTTATTGTAACAGATGGTGCTTTCTCAATGGATGGAGATCTTGCAAAACTTGGTGAAATAGTTGCTCTCGCTGAAAAATATAATGCAATGGTTTTTGTTGATGATTCTCATGCTTCCGGTTTTATTGGTAAGACAGGAAGAGGAACTCATGAGCATTGTGATGTTGTAGGTAAAATTGATATTATTACAACAACACTTGGCAAAGCTCTTGGTGGTGCTTCAGGTGGTTGTGTATCAGGTAGAAGCGAAATAGTTGAATTATGCAGACAGAAAGCAAGACCTTATCTTTTCTCAAATACCATTGCTCCTGTAATTGTTGCAGCTGCAAATAAGGTTATGGATATTGTTTCTTCAAGTACAGAAAGACGTGATATTCTTGAAGAAAATACAAAATTCTGGAGAAAAGGACTTATTGAAGGTGGACTTATTATAAAAGATGGTGATACACCGATAGTTCCAGTTATGTTATTTAATGCAAAATTGTCTCAGGACTTTGCAAAAGACCTTTATGAAGAGGGTATATATGCAATTGGATTTTTCTTTCCGGTTGTTGGCAAAGGTCAGGCAAGGATTAGAACTCAATTATCAGCTGATCATACAATGGATCATCTAAAAAAAGCATTGGCAGCATTTATTAAGGTAGGTAAAAAATACGATATTCTTCATAAAACAAAAGAAGAAGTTATAGAAATGTATGGGAAGTAAATTATAAAATAAGGCAAGTAGGCAAGTAGGCAGAGAGGCAAATAGAAAAGTAATAGAGCTTCTATGCCTCTCTGCCTTTTAAAAAAAAACGAGGTGAAAAATGTATCAAAGAGCAAGGTATGATTATAATAAGGAAATAAATAAAATAAGAGATGCTGGTTTATATAAGGATGAGAGGGTTATAGTCTCTGACCAAAAAGCTTGTATAAGTGTAGAATATCCACTAGGGTCTGAATCTAAAGATGTTTTGAATTTTTGTGCAAATAACTATCTTGGACTTGCAAATCATCCTGTTTTAATTAAAGCTGCTCAGGATACATTAAGTACACATGGCTTTGGTTTATCTTCGGTCAGGTTTATCTGTGGTACTCAGGATATTCATAAAGAGCTTGAAAAAAAAATATCAGAATTTTATGAGACAGAGGATACTATTTTATACTCTTCATGTTTTGATGCAAATGGTGGTTTATTTGAATCAATTCTTGGAGCTGAAGATGCAATTATTACAGACTCCTTAAATCATGCAAGTATAATTGATGGTATAAGATTATGTAAGGCAAAGAGATTTATCTTTCAACATGGCGATATGTCATCACTCGAAACTGCTTTAAAGAATAGTAGAGAGGGTGTTGACATCTGGGAAGGTTCAGGGCTTGGAAAAGAGCCAGTGCCTGCAAGAAATATCATAATTGCAACCGATGGTGTTTTTTCAATGGATGGAGATATTGCAAAGCTTAAAAATATTATTAAACTTGCTAAAAAATATGATGCAATGGTTATGGTTGATGATTCTCACGCTACTGGATTTCTTGGCAAAAAGGGTAGAGGCTCAATCGAATACTGTGGAGTATTAGGTGAAGTGGATATAATTACCTCAACACTTGGAAAGGCAATGGGTGGTGCATCAGGTGGTTTTACAACCGGTAAAAAAGAAATAATTGAATTATTAAGACAAAAATCAAGACCATATTTGTTTTCAAATACAATTGCACCATCAATTATTGGTGCATCAATTAAGGCTTTTGAATTACTTGAAAAGAGTGATGATTTAAGAGAAACTTTGATGGAAAACACTAAATATTTCAGAGAAGAAATGAAAAAAGCTGGTTTTGATATTATTGACGGCGAACATCCAATTGTTGCTGTAATGTTCAGGAAATTTGAAAATGATGCAAGTCTGGCACAGGAAATTGCAAAAGACCTTTATGATGAAGGCATCTATGTTGTAGGGTTCTTTTTCCCAGTTGTACCAAAGGGACTTGCAAGAATAAGAGTACAGATATCTGCTGCACATAAAAAAGAGGATATTAATAAGGCAATAGCTGCTTTTAAAATAATTGGTAAAAAACATAAGGTAATATAGGAAATGTTTATAAATAAGTCGTTTATAAGTTTTTTAATTCTCTTATTCTCATCTTCCTTTGTTTTTTCAGTACAATTTGATGGATTTAAAGGGAAATGTGAGATTGAAAAAATAAGAGAAAATGAAAATAGAGAGATTTGGCAGAATAAGATTTTAAAAATCAGAAAAGAAAAAGATATTTCATTTAAAAATGATGATATATCT
>JAOZTV010000125.1 GCA_029939015.1 Candidatus Aminicenantota bacterium | reverse complement strand
ACACTAAATGGAGAAAAGTCTATAAATATTATTTAATCAGATGTCTTTTGTTTCAATTCTAAAAAATCATGAGAAGATGAAATCAAAATGGATAATTTAACAAAATATGATTATGTTTTATACTCAAGCTGTTTAACCTTGTATTTTTGCCTAACTGAGCACATTTTAACCTTGTATTTTGTCCCCTCGTGTGACATATTCTGTTTTATACGTTGGGGGATAACAATCTTATATTTTGCCATCCTTATAGGCAATATTCATCATATATGTATAAGACACAAATTGCTATAAAATAGTTTCAAAAAAGGTAGTGAATATTTTTGTAACTTGTTGTTTAAATTTGACAAAACATACATATTAATATAATTTTCTTAATTGGAGAATAAAATGCAAAAAGAAGAATCATATAAATGGGCAGTAAAACAAATCAGGTCAAAAGTAAAAAATCACGTTAATACTATTTCAACTCTGGCTAATGTATCAGCAATACTAAAGGAAAGATTCCCAAATTTTTTCTGGGTAGGATTTTATTTTTTTAAAGAAGACCATTTACTTCTTGGACCATTTCAGGGACCTCCTGCTTGTGTTAAACTGGATATAAATAAGGGTGTTTGTTCAGCAGCTGCAAATGAAAAGACTACTGTTTTAGTAGAAGATGTCGAGAAATTTCCGGGACATATTGCCTGTGATTCAAGATCAAAATCAGAAATAGTTGTCCCTGTTTTTGACAGTTGTGGAAATTTAAAAGCAGTCCTTGATGTTGATAGTGAAACACTGAATGATTTTGATGATATTGACAAAAAATGGTTGGAAAAAATCGCAGAGTATCTAAAAGCCATTTGGTAATTTTTCACTATAAACTTTGTCTTTAATAAAACACTAAACATAACTGCCTTAGGTGTCAACGCAATTTTTTTACTCAAAATGTTTTTAAAATACTCAAAAAAAAATGTTTTTTGTTTTTATTATGATAACTCTTGTTAGTATTGATTTCATTATAAAAGCAATACGAATGTTTAGTTTTTTCTTATTTGAAAATTTACAGAAAATATGGTTTAATTCTATATGGAAAATTTTTATAATATCTTATTTTATTTTATATTCGGAATAAATCATGACTCAAACTGAAAACAAAGCAATTCCTTATCCAGGGCTTTTTAAAGACCTGAAAAATCGAAGAGTACCTCAATTAGTTGGTTTCTACCTTGCAGGGAGCTGGGGTATTTTACAGTTCTTTGATTGGATTGTAGGAAGGTATCTACTGTCACCTCTACTAGTAGATATGGCTTTAACTATTATCGGAGCTTTGTTGCCATCAATTATTATACTTGCATATTGTCACGGAAGCCCGGGTAAAAACAAATGGGTTAAAACTGAAAAAATTTTTATTCCTCTAAATATAGCTCTAACCTTTATTCTTGTCTTTTCACTTTTTAATCATAAAAATCTGGATACAATTGCCAGAAGAGTTGCCATAGCAGATGAAACCGGGAAAATAATTAAAAAAGTTGTACCTAAGACTGGTTTAGTAAGAGAACTTGTTGCATTTGATTTTGAAAATTTAAGTGGAGATAAAGAGTTAGACTGGCTTAAGAGTGGGTTGGTTGATTTATTAACAATTGATCTTAGCCAGGATCCATTTGTAAATATTAAATCACCTTCTGTAAGTGATATAGTTGATGGGTACTATATTTACAGAAAATTTCAAGATGCCGGTTATGATGATGTCGCAAAGGCACCATTAATGTTAAAAAAAAATATTGCAAATGAGGTGAACTCACGCTATTTTTTATCAGGGTCAATAAAAAAAAAAGAAAAAATTATTGAGATAAATATAAAAATTTATTTAACAAAAGATTCAAAAATAATATCAGAGATTGTTTTACAAGATAAGAATATTTTTTCACTTATAGATAAACTCTCAATTTTTGTAAAAAAATCTTTGAAACTACCAAATTATAAAAATGACGAGATAATTGACCTTCAAATTAAAGATATGTATACAGAATCTGAGAAAGCTGCAAAACTACTGGTTTTGGCATCTAGTGAATTACGAAAGAATAATGATTGGATAAAAGCACAAAAACATTATGAAGATGCAATAAAAGCAGATAAAACGTTTGCATTTGCCTATGCTGGACTTTCACAACTTTATGTATTAAATAATAAAAGCGATAAAGCGAAAGCAACTTATAAAATTCTCATGAAATATCTTTACAAACTTCCCGAAAAGTCTCAGTTGACTGTAAAAGCAGGTTATTATATCATTATTAAAGAACAACCAGAAAAGGCTATTGCCTTATTAAAAATGTTAATTAAATTATATCCGACAGATATTAACGGTTATCTGATATTAGCAACTCGCCTTGATATAACAGGAGAGTATCTTGATGCAATTAAATATTATAAAAAAACACTTGATATTGAACCTGCAAAATTTAGTTTATTTAATAAAATTGGGGATGCATATTTAAATAATAGTGATCATAAAAACGCACTTTATTATTTTAAAAAGTATTCTGATAGATTTCCTAAAAAGTCTTCGGGGTTTTTAAGAATTGGTGAGGTTTATAAAAATATCGGAGATTTTGTTAATGCATCTGAATATTATGAAAAAGCACTTCTTCTTGAACCCGAAAACACATCTACTATGCTATTAATAGCTGGTCTTGATCTGAAAAATGGAAAATTTAAGAAAGCATTTAATACATATACCGAATTATTAAACTCAATTGATGAGCCCAGAAAAAAAGTTGCTATTTATTATGAACTGGCTGATTATTACACTTTGAAAGGAAAACCTGATAAACACATTGAAACTATTGAATTAATGATTAAAGAATATGAAAAATATTCTGCCCCAATTACAACAATTATTATAAAAATTGCTACTGTTAATGTTTATATTATGTATGGAAGATATGAACATGCAAAAAATATACTTGATTCCTTTTCAAAAACTTTAACACCTCCTTATGACAAATTGATATCTATAGGTTATATTACCTATTATATTGAACTTAGGGAATTTGAGGAAGCGGAAAAACACATTAATAATATAGATGATTTTATAAAAAAAACAGGGAATAAGCAGTTCTTGTTTTTATTATATAAAAGTAAAGGTGATATTTCAAGATTCAAAGCAGATTATAAAAATGCTGTTGTTTATTATAAAAAATCTCTTAAATTAAAAAATAAGAGTATAACAATTCTTAATAATCTGGCAAAATGTTATATGGCTGAGAAAAAATTTGATCTTAGTTTAGAATATTTAAACAAAGCAGTTAAGATAGCTCCATTTAATCCTCGAAGCAACTATAATTTTGCACTTCTATATTTTGCTACAGACAAAGAGAAATTGGGATTAAAACATCTGCAAAAAGCACTTTTAGTCTGGAATGAAGCAGACCCGGATTATAAACATGCAAAAAAAGCGAGAGAACTAATGAAAAAGTATAGAGGGAATGTTTCAGATGAATAATAAAAAAAACTGTTGTCAAACAAATTTATCTGAGTTTTTAATTAGAATGAATGGTAGGGATATCTCTTATTCCAACTGTACTAAATGCGAAAATATCTGGATAGATATGGATGAGGTAAATAAACTAAATTCAGAATATGATAATGCAAAAAAATTACTTGTTTCTGATTATAACTGCCCCAGATGTAATGAGATATTTCTTGAATCAGTTGATCTTATAAAGGATAAAAAGTTAAAAATATTTCAATGTAGAAAATGCAGTGGAATTAAAATTGATATAAAAAAATATATTTTGCCTACTAATTTTTCTGTTGAAAATTCTCTGGAGGAATTTATTGATACAGTTTCTGCTTCTTTACGAAGAGATATGGATCAAAAAAAGGTTAAAAAACTTCCTACTGACTTTAAGATCAGTAAATCAGAAGAAACAGATTATAAATGTCCATCATGTAAAGGAATTTTAACAAGATATAATGTTTATGATAATAAGCCTGAGGATGGCTTTGAATTTGAGATCTGTGATCATTGCTTTGGGATTTGGCTTGATAGAGAGGACATGGTTAAAGAAAGAATATTAAAAACGTCAAAAAAACTAAATATTGACTTGGATAATATTATGCCAACTAAACGAACCTGTCCAAAATGTAAAAACATTACACTTGTGTCCCTAAAGTATAAAGAACTTGAGATTATTATTGATTGCTGTCCTTCATGTTTGGGAACCTGGTTAGATGGTGGAGAATTGTCAGATTTTTCAGACTATCTAGGAGTTAATGGACAGGAGGTTATTGATGTACTTATTAATAATGCTCTTTTTAAAGACCCTGTATTGATTAGAATATTAAAACAGTTCAGCCGAACATTACATAAACTTGATAATAGAAATAGAGAACAGGAAGAGAACCTTGGACAAGCAAGAGAAATACAGGAAAGACTTATTTTTGGAGACAAAGAATATAATGCCTTAGTGCCAATAATATTTGATAAATATAAAGTTCTTAGCCATTGGATACCTGCTAAGGTTGTTGGTGGTGATTATTTTGCTGTAATCCCATATACTTATAAAGGTAAAAAACTTTTAGGTATTTGTATTGCTGATGTATCAGGAAAAGGATTGCCTGCATCCTTATTAATGGCAAATCTTCAGGCTTTATTACATTCATTTGCTCCTGGAACAGATTCGCCTGCTGAATTATGTACAAAAATAAATAGCATCTTGCATAATTTTACGACGTCCAATAAGTTTATTACATTTTTCTATGGAATTTTAGACTTTTCATCAGGGATTTTTAAATACTGCAATGCAGGGCATAATCCGCCAGTCTATATTTCTAATAATAGAATTCATTGGTTAAAAGAAGGCGGAAGTGTATTAAGTTTTTTCCCTGATTGGGATTATCAGGAAGGTAGGATTGATCTTGATGAAGGAGATAGAATACTTTTTTATACAGATGGTGTGTCAGAAACTGAAAATCCAGCAGGAGAAGAATTCGGGGAATCAAGAATTGCAGGTTTATTAAAAGATTTAAGTTCTAAAAACTTTACAGAAACTATGAAATTAATAATACGTGACATCCAAGAATATAATAAAGGGAACTATAATGATGATACAACCCTGCTAATGCTGGAAATGTTTAAACCATAATTAATAAAACCTTAAATAAATAGTTGTCCTTTCAACTCTAAACATTACTTTAATATGTTAGGCTAATCCTTGACTTTAGATTAAGAACACCATAAAATTATATTTATGTTAAATCTAAATATTGGAGAAAAAAATGAAAAAATTAATGTTATTATTTATTATTGCAGGCTTGGTATTTTCCTTTTCCTGTTCAAAGGCAAAAAAAGAAGAGGTTGCAAAAACAATTAAAAATGAGGTAAAAAAAGAAATGAAAACTGATGTGAAAACAGAAAAAGAGGAAATTAATCCTTTAGTGGTTGAATTTAATACACCATTTAAGGTGCCACCCTTTGATAAAATTAAGGTTAAGCATTATGTGCCTGCTATTAAAGAAGGTATCAAGAGGCAACAAGCTGAGATTGATGCAATCATCAATAATAGTAAAGCTCCAACCTTTGTAAATACAATTGAAGCATTGGAAAAGAGTGGTGCTACCTTGACCAGTACCAATAATATATTTAATATACTCTTGTCTTGCTTAACAAATGATGAAATGCAAAATTCTGCAAAAATTATTGCACCATTATTATCTAAACATATAGATAGTATAAATTTGAATGAAAAACTCTTTTTTCGAATAAAGGTAGTTAAAGATCAGATTGAAAAATTTAATTTAACTGGTGAACAGTCAAAAATGTTAAATGATTATTATAAAGAATTTGTAAGAGGCGGAGCAAACCTGAAAGGCGAGCAAAAAGAACGATTTAAGGCTATCAATGGTGAACTTGCCGTTTTAAGTTTAAAATTTGGTGATAATATTTTAAAAGAAACAAATAAATTCAAAATGGTAATAGACAAAAAAGAAGACCTTGCTGGTCTTCCACAATCCAGTATAGATGCCGCTGCACAAACAGCTAAAGAAAATAAATTGGAAAACAAATGGATGTTTACCATTCATAAACCAAGTTTAATTCCTTTCCTACAGTATTCAGAAAAAAGAAACCTAAGAGAGAAGATGTATAAGGCTTATATTAATAAGGGTGATAATAATGATGATTTGGATAATAAAAAAAATATAATAAAAATTATCAAATTACGAACAGAAAAAGCAAAATTATTGGGATTTAAGTCACATGCTCATTTTAAACTTGATAATAATATGGCAAAAACTCCTGAGAAAGTCGAAGAATTTTTGTTAAAATTATGGAAACCTGCTCTTGCTCTTGCAAAAAAAGAAAGAGAAGAATTGCAGGAAATGGTTAAAAAAGATGGAAAAAATTTCAAACTAAAAGCGTGGGACTGGTGGTTTTATGCTGAAAAACTAAAAAAAGCAAAATATGCACTTGATGATGAACAGTTAAGACCTTATTTCAAACTTGAAAATGTAAGAAATGGTGCATTTGCTGTTGCAACTAAACTATTCAATATTACTTTTACTGAATTAAAAGATATTCCTAAATACCACGAAGATGCAAAGGTATTTGAAGTAAAAAACCTTGATGGTTCTCATCTTGGTGTTTTATATGTTGATTATTTTCCAAGGGCAAGTAAAAGAGGTGGTGCTTGGATGGAAGCTTTTAGAAAGCAATCAAATCGTAATGGCAAAATGGTAAGACCTGTAATTTCTAATAATGGTAATTTTTCAAAACCAACTGCCGATAAACCATCATTATTGACATTTGAAGAGGTTAATACATTATTTCATGAATTTGGACATGCTATCCACGGGCTTTTGTCTCAATGTACTTATGAAAAAACATCAGGTACAGCAGTTGCCCTTGATTTTGTTGAAATGCCATCACAGGTAATGGAAAACTGGACATCTCAACCAGAAGTATTAAAAATGTATGCAAAGCATTATAAGACAGGAGAAGTCATTCCACAGGAATTACTAGATAAAGTTAAAAAAGCAAGCCTTTTTAATCAGGGATTTGGCACAGTTGAATATCTTGCTGCATCATTACTCGATTTAAAATGGCATCAACTGACAAGTGTTGAGGGTATAGATGTAAATAAATTTGAAAACGACTATCTCAATGGTTTAGGTTTAATTCCGGAAATAGTATCAAGATATAGAACTACATATTTTAACCATATCTTTGCAGGAATGTATTCTGCTGGATATTATAGTTATATTTGGGCTGAGGTCTTAGATGCAGATATTTTTAAATTATTCAAAGAAAAAGGAATATTTGACAAAGATACAGCTGCATCATTTAAGAAAAACATCATGGAAATGGGTGGAAAAGAAGAATCAATGAAACTATATATTAAGTTTATGGGACGAGAACCAAAGGTTGGACCATTACTAAAAAAACGAGGACTTAAGTAAGTAATTTATTTTTAAACTTCATCATCCGGCAGAATAAAATAAAATATTCCGCTGGATGATGGGATATTACCAATTTTCCCATTATGAGCTTTAATTATTAACTTGCATATTGCAAGCCCTAATCCTGTTCCTTTTTTAAAAGAAGAACTATTGTTTTGTATTTGTGAGTATTTTTTAAACAAATATTTACTTTGCTCTTGAGATATCCCAGGACCATCATCTTTAATAATGAATTTCTGATAAGTTTTTTCTTTTTCACTTAATTGTTTTAAAGTCAGTGACAAAGTTCCTCCTTTGGGAGAAAATTTTATAGCATTGCTCATTAAATTATTTATAAGTTGAGTGATTCTTATTGAATCTATTGAAATCTTAGATAGTTTCTGAAAATCAGTTTTTAACTCTAATTTTTTATCTCTTATTTGTAGGTTTAAAAGAGAGATTGAATTTTTTATAATTTTTTCAAGGCTATGTTTTTCTTTATACAAAACAAGTTTTCCTGCTTCAAATTTAAAAACATCTAACATATCATCAATTAATCTTAACATAACTTCTGAAGAGCTTGAAATAATATCAGTAGTCTTTTGAATATTTTCCTTAGTTGGGTCTCCTTTAAGATAGTCTGAATACCCGATTATGCTATTTAAAGGGTTTCCGAGGTCATGCACAAGCATTGCAACAAAATCCTGTTTCAATTTAATTTCCTGCCTAATATGTTTGGCTTCCAACTTGGATTTAATTGATTTTATTCTAATTCTATAAAAAAAGAATAATACCAATAAAACGAGAAACAGAATAACAAGTATAAACCACCACGTTTCCCAAAATGGAGGTGAAATATTTATAGAGATTGAAGTTCCTTTTTCATTCCATATACCATCATTATTTGAAGCCTTTATATGAAAAACATACTTACCTGGAGGAATATTATTATAATTAGCCAATCTTTGAGTTCCACAATAAATCCAACCTTTATCAATCCCTTCCATTTTATAAGCAAATTGGTTTTCTAATGGTTCTGTATAGCTCAAAGCAGCACATTCAAATGAA
>JAOZTV010000124.1 GCA_029939015.1 Candidatus Aminicenantota bacterium | reverse complement strand
TTGACAATAAAGCAATAAGCAAAACTACAAAAAACATTTTTTGCATTTTCATATTTCCTCCTTTTATGCATTTTTTTTACACTATATACTTGCAGTTTTAATGCCAATTGATATTTTTTTCAGAGGTTTTGTGATTTCATGTTTATTTTAATTAGAATAAATCCCATTTTTTGTGATTAGTCGCAACTGGATGTATTAGGTAAATTTTTTGTTTATAACATTTTGCATGGAAAAAACCATATATTTGAATTTAATCCAAAATATATGAGCTTGGGGTGTGAGTTAAATAATATTCTTAAAATCTCTTTCTATGTTTTTTATGATATCAATTTTTATATATGTATTTTTTAATTTATATTTTTTTATCTTTTCATTTAAGGTTGTATGACCAACTCCAAGCAGACTTGCAGCCACTCTTTGATTTCCATTAGAAAGTTTTAAAGAAGTTAAAATAATTCTCTCTTCAAAATTATTCATAAAAGTTTTTAATGGTACATCTGCTTTATTTACATTTTTAATAATAAAATCAATAATTATTGAATCTATCAATTTTTCAGACTTTTCTATTTTAAGATTGTTTAAAGTATTTAATTTTTTTTTCATTTTAATCTCCTTTTTAATTTAATTTTAAAAACTTTGAGAGATTTTTTTTATAATGTCTCCCCCATTTTAAAGTCCTTTCATTATCTAAAACAACAGTAAACTCACTTTTATTTATATCTAAAAGTTGTTTAATCCTATTTGTATTGATAATGGTTGATCTATTAATTCTCATAAAAAAATTTGTATTAAGCTTTTGTTCAACAGTTTTTAAAGTCATTCGTAGAATATAAGACTCATCACCTATGAAAATTTTAAGATAATTCCCATCTGATTCTATCCAATCTATCTCTTCTTTATCAAAGAAATGATAATTCCTTCCAACCTTTACTAAAAATTTTTCCATTTAATACTCCTTAAAATGACTTAATAAATAAAACCTAAAACCATTGGTAAATCCAACAAATCATAATATAGAACAATAAAATGGTTTTTTAAACTGACTTTTGTCACATTTACAATTAAGTGACAAATGTAATTCTCAATTAAGCTATGATTAATTTCTAAAGAGAAAGTATAAGTATATATAGAATTGTTGTAGCAATAGCAACAACAATAATGTCACTGATATCCATTGGATAAATATATTTTTTAAATCTATTTACTAAACTCATGCTCTTATATCCCATATACTTAGACCTCTTTTCACTTCATATTCTTCAATTCTTTGAGCTTCCGTTTTACCCATTTGTTTTCTGGTGCAATTATAAGCATTTTTTTAGCATATTTTAATGCAAGTTTATTTTTATTTTGATTCATATAAAATTTAATAAGATAAAAATAAGCATATTTTTCTTTAGGATATTCCTTTAATCCATATAAATAAATTTTTTCAGCAGCTTGAAAATCTTTTTTTCTCTCAAAATAATCTCCAAAACCTCCAAATTCAAAATATGTCATATCATATTTTTTAACATCTGGACTATTTTTGTATTTTTCATATTCTGAGAAAAACCCTTTTATACCTTTTTTCTTTAAGGCATTATATAGATATCTGGTAATAATTATTTTCTTTGGTCCTGTATTTTTTAGAACATCTAAATTATCTTTAAACCAACTATTTGCACGTACATAACCTTCTTTTTCCCATTTCTTCCATTTCTCAATTATACCTTTGTTTTTAAGATATTCCATACCTTCTTTATTATTAAAAGTTTTTTTAGTTATTGCTAAAGTTTCAATAAGCATGTTTTTGTAATCAATCAAATCATTATAATTACTATCACTAGTATGGCCATTAATCAATATAACATCTTTCGGACAATATTTGGCAAGTTTGCTCACAATCTCTCCATATTTAAAAACATCACCTGCATAAGCAGAGAAAGAGGGAAATGCTTTTTTATAAACAAGATCACCGGTTGCAATAATTTTTGCATTTTTGAAATGAACTATTATATCACTTTCAGTATGGCTACCTGTAAAACTCTTAAGTATTATTTCTTCTCCATTTAAATGTAAAACCAATTCATTCTCAAAACACATATCCGGCAAAGAATCTGAGCCATATTCACTTAATATGAAGTCCTCTACCATAGTCTTTCTCATTGTTTTATGGGAAATAATAATGGGTGCCATACCAAAAACATTATTTGCACCAGTATGATCAACATGTTCATGAGTATTTATTATATACTTTGGACTCTTTTTATAAAGTTTTAATATCTTTTTTTTTAATTCTTTGCCGGTATCAGCTATTCCTGTATCAACAAGAACTAATCCGTCTGGTCCATCAAAAGCTAGTGCATTTACAAAATAACCAGACCAGAATACTGTAAATTTTGTAAATTGATCATTTATTTTATGTACTTCTACACGAGGTAATTTCTTTGGTTTTTCTTTATTTTCAGCATAAATACTTGAAATAAAAATTATAACTATCAAACTTAATAATACTTTTTTCATTTTACACTCCTTTTAAAATTTTTTAACATATTAATAATATACCTGGTTTTTGTACCTGTATATAAGTAAATAGTCACATTTCATAAAGAGTGACAAATGTCATAATAAATTGATTTATTAAAGATTTTTAAAAATTGTAATTAATTCAAATCTGCTTTTTATATTTAATTTTTTATATATTTTTGAAATATTATTCCTTACAGTACCTAAGGATATAAATAGTTTTTTTTCAATATCCTTATTATTTTTACCATCTATGATAAGAAGAATTATCTCTTTTTCTGTGTCAGAAATTTTATTTTTTATAAAATATTTATCTATTGCAGCTTCAGTTTGTAGTGTTTTAGCAAGTCTTATTAATCTAGTTTTATGCCAATAGAATAAAAAATAGATCAAAATAATTAAAATTAATAATCTAAACCAGACTGTTTTCCAGAAAGGCGGAAGAATAGTTATTTTAATACTAGTTTCTTTTTCATCCCAATAACCATGGCTATTTGACGCTTTAACTTTAAAAACGTAATCTCCAGCTGATAAATTTGTATAAGTAGCCCTACGATGTTTATAGTTTGTCTCAATCCATTTTTTATCTAAACCTTCCAGTTTATATTTAAATTGATTTTTTCTTGATTGTCTATAATCCAATGCAGAAAATTCAAAGGAGAAAATATATTCTGTATAATCTAAAACAATTTTTTTAGTAAAATTAATATGTTCTTCAAGATAGAATTTGTCAGAACGGATATCATCTTTTTTAATTTTAACAGATTTATTAAATATCAAAAAATCAGTAATCACTACAGGCGGAATATATGATTTATCAATGATTTTTTTTGGGTCAAATGTATTGAAACCATTAAGTCCTCCAAAATACATAAGCCCATTTCGATCTTTATAGCATGCGCCTCTATTAAATTCATTTCCCTGTAGTCCATCTTTTTCTTCATAATTGATAAATTTCTCAGTTTGGGTATTAAATTTAGAAATTCCATTATTTGTACTAATCCATAGACTCTTCTCATCATCTTCTAATATTCCATAAATAACATTATTAGGTAAACCATCTTCTTTTGTAAAATATGTAAAAGACTCTTTTTCTTTATTAAATCTATTTAGTCCTCCACCTGCAGTTCCTATCCATAGATTATGACTAATATCTTCATAAAGCCAATAGATTGAATCATTACTAAGGCTTTCAAAATTATTAATTTGATTTGTATAACGTTTAAATTTTTTTGTATTATAATTAAACTTATTTAAACCACTACTAGTTCCTACCCATATATTTCCATTTATATCTTCTAATATTGATTTTACAAAATCATGACTTAAGCTCTTTGAATCATTAATTTTTTTCTTATAATGTATAAAATTTTCATCCTTCCTATTAAATATATTCAGTCCGCCTCCCCTTGTACCAATCCATAAATTATTTCTTGAATCTTCAAAAATTACATCTATAAAATCATTACTTAAACTATTAATATTACCAGCATGATGTTTAAAACTTTCAAATGTTTCAGATTTTATGTCAAATTTATTAAGTCCTCCACCATAGGTCCCAAGCCAGAAATCTCCATAAGAATCTTCATAAATTGACCTTATAAAATTATTACTGAGACTTTTGGTGTCATCAACTATGTTTTTATAATGCTTAAACTTACCTGTTTTACGATCAAATTTATTGAGACCTCCCTCTCTTGTTCCTATCCATAAATTTCTCATTTTATCTTCATAAATTGAATAAACTGTATTATCACTGAGACTATCAGGCTTATCAGGATGATTACTATAATAACTAAAATAGTCCATTTCATTATTTATCAGGTTTATTCCACCACCATTTGTACCTATCCATAATCCTCCATCTTTATCTTCAAATAATGCTTTTATAAAATTATTGTTGAGACTTTTAGGATTGTTTTTTTGATTTTTATAAGTAATAAACTCTTCATTCTTTATATTAAATATGTCAATACCGCCGCCTTCAGTTCCAATCCAGATATTTCCACTTTTATCTTCATATATTATTTCTACTGAATTATGACTTATACTATTTGTATTATTATTTGATTTTTTATAATGTTTAAATTTTTCTGTATCTAAGTTAAACTTATTGAGTCCGCCACCTTTTGTTCCAATCCACATAAAATTATTTTCATCAGCAATAATTGTTAAAATTGTATTATGACTAATACTATCAGGCTTGTTATTTTCATGTTTAAAATGAATAAATGTTTCGGACTTTTTATCAAATTTGTTAAGTCCTCCTCCATCTGTTCCAATCCATAGATTATTTTTTTTATCCTCAAAGATTGATGTGACAGAATTATGACTTATACTCTTTGGATCATAAATATTATTTTGATAATGTTTAAATACTCCAGTTTTTCTATCAAATTTATTGAGTCCACCACCATTAGTTCCAATCCAAATAAAACTATTTGCTCCTTCAATTATAGACCAAATTTGGTTATGACTTAGGCTATTGGGGTTTTTTGGCTCATTTTTATAAGATTTAAAAACATTTGTTTTTCTATTAAAATTATTGAGTCCTCCACCAAAAGTACCTATCCAGATATTATTATTAGAATCTTCAAAAATTACATTAATAAAGTTTTCACTTAAAGATGTATTGTTTTTTGAATTAGAAAAATAATGAGTGAACTGATACCCATCATATTTGTTCAACCCATCCTGTGTTCCAAACCACATAAAACCTAAACTATCCTGGTAAATACAATTGACAGTATTCTGTGACAATCCATGCTCTTTAGTAATCTGGTTAAATTGGATGTTATTTTTTACAACAGATAAAACAAAACTAGAAAAAAAAACAAAGCTTAAGCTAATAAATAATAATAATTTATTCAAAGACATCAACATTTAATTGATTATAAAAAAAAACAAAATTCATTAAAATCATTTAAATCTCCTTACCAAAAATTGTACCATTAATAATACATTTTAGAAAGACTGACATTTGTCACTTTTAATTAAATGAGACTAAATACCTATATAATATTGCCAAAAATAATTTAAATTTCAGAAACTAATAATTCCCATTCATCCTCATCATTATTCTCAACAAGCTGATACAATTTTCCATTCTTTAATGATAATGGATAAGTCTGAATATCTGTTTCGTACTTTATAGGAATTATTTTTTTACCTGTATATTTACCTTTCATATCATAAATATAAAAGGTATTCCCCTTGGCAGATTTCTCCCAGGTCATCACATATATTTTCCCATTATCAGCAAAAAACTGGTTTACATTAGGAAAATATTTCGGAAACCTGATAGGGCTTATCATTTGAAATACATTTTTTGTATCAGGACTGGTTTTTAAAAAATGTATCATGTTTTTTTTAAAATCTTTAGACACAGTAAGTGGTTTCAAATCAATATTAATTGTAAAATCTAAATCAAAATTTGTATTTAAGATATCTATAGAATTTCCGTCTTTACCAGGTATAAGAATTTTTTGTTTATGATAAATATAGTTAAATGTCTTAGTTAATAGATTATATCCTTTTCCTGGACCTTGAAATGGATCTTTAACTTTATAAATTTGTTTTATTTTTTCTAATTGATAATCAAAAACAACAATAGTATTATAATTAAATTTATTATATGCCTTTTGCGACCATCCAAGAAACCTTGGTTTCCCATTATCTTTATCCATATAAATTAACCTTAAAGCTTGATTTTTGCCCTTTACTTCTTTTATAAACACACCTTTTTTAGAAAAATATGAGACCTTTCTTATACTACCAATAATCAATTTATCAGTACTGGAATCAAGTGTAATATGGACATGAGGCAAAGTTTGAAATTCACCTGGTCCCTGCCCTTTTTTACCAAACCGTTTTAAAAGTTTAAAATCATCAATTGAATAAATATGAATTCTATGATTTTCAATTATATATAATTGATTTTTGTCAACATTTATACTTACAGGTCGTCCAAGATCCTTTAAGATAAATTTCTTAATAGAAAAAAGATTAAATTGAGTAATCAATCCAATACTTAATACAAATAAAATAGTTTTAATATTTTTCAAGCTTATCTCCTTTTTTACATAAGTAATATATACTTTGTGATTGAATCTGTATATAGGTATTTAGGCACATTTAAAAAAAATTACAAATGTCATTTGTTAAATAATTAGTTTAAACATTATCATTTAAGAGAAGACAGTGATTTTATAACTTAAACTTCTAAATCAAATACAAAAAGATCCCATTCTTCATCTTCACTGTTTTCAACAATTTGGTAAAGTTTTCCGCTTTCGATAACATAGGGGTATCGTTGCTTTAATGCATTTTTATACTTCATTGGAATATTTAATTTTTTAATAAAATCTCCATTTGTTTTTAATACAATAATTTCCTGTAAATCATTCCAGGAGCCCGTCATTATATATAATTTTCCATTATTATATTTAATATCCTCAATTGCAGGAAAATAATCTCCAAAAGTAATTGGTTTTAACATATTATAAATTTTTGTCAATTAAAAATAGTTTCAACCTTTATCATAGTTTTTATGAAATCCTCTGAAATAAAAAAGGGAGATTTGAAAACATTTGTACTAAAATGTTTGGACTAGTAAACAAAAAAAATATTTTTAATATTAAAATGAGATTTTTTTTATTTATTTGTATATAATATGATACTACAAAGTAGGAGGTTCGTATGAAAAAATTATTTATTTTAATATTGTTGGTTTCTGTTTGGATAGTACATGCTAAAAACATTAGTATTATTAATCCTAGACCGGGTACTGTAATTACATCAGGAGAACGATTGATAATTAAATGGAAAGCAGTTAAAACTACTAATAAATTTAAGTTAACTCTATGGAAGAATAGACGTCTTGTAAAAACCATTAAAAATAGATTTATATCAAGAGGAAGAACTTCTTTAAAAAGTTTTCCATGGATAGTAAATGGTGTCTCCGGTACCGGGTATCAAATAAAAATCACTGAACTACCTACATCCTATGGAAAATTAAGTGGACGTTTTGAGATCAAAAGCAAAAGTTTCAAACCTGCAGTTATAGGTATCTCACCACTGATTCAACAAAACAATCCAAGCAGTATTGGACGAATAGATACTACTATTGTTGACTTTGTTGACTATCAGTTACTGGATATATACTATATGAATGGTGCAGTTTTTGCAAAAATAAAAAGCTTACATAGAGCGACAAAAGGTAATATTACATTAGATTATAAAGTTACAGTTCCATTTAGTGAACAGAAAACAGTTATTAGAAGAGTAAATATCGCAAAAGGACAGACAAAAGGAGTATTATTATTCACAAAAAATGCTGATAGTATTGGTTGTGGGCTCAAAATATGTGCAATAATAAACCCTAGGAGAAAAACTAGAGAAAGAGATTATTTCAATAATGAGAAGTGTAAAACTGTTTATCATACTCAGGGAACAGACGGGGAAATAATTTCTGTTAAGATCGGCAACCAGACAATAGAAAATGGCGGTGATATAAGCCTTTTACCTGATAGTCAAAGCATTAGAAATAGAGAATTGGATAAAAGGAAAAGACTTTATGCTACTAGAGTATTGACAATAAAGTTGAGAAATTGCGGAGAAAAAGTAATAAGAAATGCAACTCTTACGATCTATGATAATACAATCAGTAGAAGGCCAACTCTTTGGAAAACGACCTATCCAGTATTCATTATAAATCGCCTTAGACCTGGAATTCCATTTATTAAAAGATTAAGAAGTTTAGGTCTCACTTGTTCGCCTAATTCTTTAGATGGGATTCCTACATATGGGATAATAACTGTCGTTCTTGAAAGCAAAGAATTAGGTTTATTAAATAAAAATAATATTTTTATTTTTACAGTCAATAAAAACATACAATAATTTTTATAAATAATTGAAGAATATTAAAACATGAAAAACAAACTATACTTAATAATTCTTACAGCTATATTTTTTTCTT
>JAOZTV010000447.1 GCA_029939015.1 Candidatus Aminicenantota bacterium | reverse complement strand
ATTTTTCAAGAGGATATTTTGAGGTTGGGGGCTTTGAGATAATCTATCCTGATGGGTTTAATGATATAGAGACGATGGTTTCAGCTTCTTTAAATTCAAATGCAGAAATAATAGTACTTTGTTCAGATGACAAAACATACCCTGAATTTGTAGAACAATTTTCCAAATCTTTAAAAAAACAAAAACCAAATATATCAATAGTCCTCGCAGGCTTTACCGGAAAAGATGAAGAACAGTATAGAAAATGGGGACTTGATGACTTTATTTTTATGGGTTCAAATTTATTTGCTATTCTTGAATCATTATTAAAAAAAACAGGAGTTAAATAATGAGCAACAAACCTGATTTTACAAAAATTGGTATCACAGATACCGGTATCACTGATACCCTTACTGAGACTAACTTAATAAAGCAAAATCTCGAAGAGAAATCAATACCAGAGAATAAAAAAGGCGATAGCCTTTGGATGACTATGGAACAAATTGAAGTTAAAGCAGTATATAATAAGGACGATATTAAAGATTTGACTTTCCTTGACTATACTGCTGGCTTACCTCCTTTTTTAAGAGGTCCATATGCCACAATGTATGTGCAAAGACCATGGACTATCAGGCAATATGCAGGCTTTTCTACAGCTGAGGAGAGCAATGCCTTTTATAGAAGAAACCTTGCAGCAGGTCAAATGGGTTTGTCTATTGCCTTTGACCTTGCAACTCATAGAGGCTATGACTCTGACCATGAAAGAGTTATCGGAGATGTCGGCAAGGCAGGTGTTGCTATTGACTCAATTGAGGATATGAAAGTCTTATTTGATGGAATCCCTCTTGATAAAATGTCAGTTTCAATGACAATGAATGGAGCTGTACTTCCAATTCTTGCATTCTATATAGTTGCAGCAGAAGAGCAGGGTGTGTCAAAGGAACTATTGACAGGTACAATTCAAAACGATATATTAAAAGAGTATATGGTTAGAAATACATATATATATCCACCAAAAACATCAATTAGAATAATTTCCGATATCTTTGAATATACAGCTGAAAAAATGCCAAAATTTAATAGTATCAGTATTTCAGGCTACCATATGCAGGAAGCAGGGGCAACTGCTGATTTGGAAATGGCATATACTCTTGCAGATGGGCTTGAATATGTAAGGACTGGAATTAAAGCAGGTATGGATGTTGATACCTTTGCTCCACGTCTTTCTTTTTTCTGGGGACAGGGAATGAATTTCTTTATGGAAATTGCAAAGATGAGAGCAGCAAGATTAATCTGGGCAAAATTGATAAAACAATTTAACCCAAAAAACCCCAAATCAATGTCACTTAGAACTCATTCTCAGACAAGCGGGTGGAGTCTTACCGAGCAAGACCCTTTTAATAATATTACAAGAACATGTATGGAGGCAATGGCTGCAACTCTTGGCCATACACAATCCTTACATACAAATGCATTAGATGAGGCAATTGCCCTGCCTACTGATTTTTCTGCAAGAATTGCAAGAAACACTCAGCTTTATCTCCAAAACGAGACTAATATCACAAAGGTTATTGACCCTTGGGCAGGTTCCTATTATGTTGAGTCACTTACAGCAGAACTGGTTAAAAAAGGCTGGGAACATATTCTTGAAATTGAGTCTTATGGAGGTATGACAAAGGCAATTGAAGAAGGAATACCTAAGATGCGAATTGAAGAAGCATCGGCAAGAAAGCAGGCAAGAATCGACTCTGGACATGAGATTATTGTTGGTGTAAATAAATATAAACTAAAAAAAGAAGATCCAATTGAGATTCTTGAGGTTGATAATACAATTGTGAGAGAATCACAGATAAAAAGATTGAATAAATTAAAAAAAGATAGAAATGAAAACGAAGTTAAAGAAGCATTAAAAAAAATCACCGACTGTGTTAAATCAGGAGAAGAAAATATCCTTGAGCTTGCAGTTGACGCGGCCAGAAAAAGATCTACTCTTGGAGAAATATCCCTTGCAGTTGAAAATGTTTGTGGGAGATATAAGGCAACACAAAAATCTATTTCTGGTGTATATTTTAAAGAATATGGAAAGGAAGAGGGCAATATGGTTGATAAAGTTAGAAATTTGACAAATATATTTGCTGAAAAAGAGGGAAGAAGACCTAGGATTATGATCGCAAAAATGGGTCAGGATGGGCATGACAGAGGTGCAAAGGTTGTGGCAACTGCATACGCAGACATGGGTTTTGATGTTGACATAGGCCCATTATTTCAAACACCTGAAGAGACAGCAATGCAGGCAATAGAAAATGATGTTCATATTATTGGTATGAGTTCTCTTGCAGCCGGCCATAAAACCTTATTACCAAAATTAGTGCAAGAATTAAAAAAACTTGAAAGAGAAGA
>JAOZTV010000446.1 GCA_029939015.1 Candidatus Aminicenantota bacterium | reverse complement strand
GACATCATTTGCTCTCATTGACTTAGGAAAAACTTTCTTGTTTTTAAGACTTATCATTTCAATGCCGGCTTCTTTGAATTTACTGATTAAATCTTCATTTGTAAAAGAGTTTAAAATATTTCTTACAAATCTCCATTTATTGTCATATTTATCCTCAAATTCATCCATACTCCCTGTATGGGTTATATTACACTGTCCTGAACCTGACAATAATAGTTTATTGCCACAATGCGATGTCTTTTCGATAAGCAATATCTTTAAACCTTGAATTTCAGAAGCTACAGCAAGACCTGCTACGCCAGCACCAATAATTATTACGTCCCAATTTGAATTTTTTAAAGGTTTATTATTATGCATTACCTTATTATACATTATCTATGGAATAATAGTATTGATTTATTTTACAATGAAAATTATTTATGATAGTATTCAATTGAAATGGATTGGAAAAAACTAATAAATATTTTTATAATTATTGCTTCGCTTTTACTAACAATCTCCTGTTCTACAAAATATATGAGTCCAAGATTAGATGACTTTTCTGATGCGACTGATTTGATAGGTAAAAACATAATCTATACATACGAGCAATTACAAGCAGAGGAGATGAATATTCTAATTGAAGACTTAACAAAGCTGGATTCAATTAAACCTGATGATTTCTTACCTAAGGTTTTAACTTTTGAAAAAATGCAAATTAGAAAAGAACTGATTGATAATATTATAAATTATACTAACCTTCTTAAATCTATTTTTGATAAGGATTATAAAAATACAATAATTAAGAATACAGAAATATTTAATAAGAATATTGATTCAATAAGCATTAATCATAAAGGTTTTTTAACAAAAAAAGAACAGGGCATTCTAACTGGTATTATTCAAGCTATTCCGGAAATTCTAACTTATACAAAAAGAAAGAATTATACCCTAAATATTATGAAAGAAATGCAGCCTTTAATTGAGAATATATCATTAAAACTTAAAGAAGAAATTGAATCTGTCAGAATCTTAATTGATACTTACTATTTAAAACAGTTTATGAGAGTAGCTGATAAATGGCCGGAAAAGGAATCAAAAAGATTAAAATACTCAAAAATTGGAGTTAAGCTTGCTAAAAAAAGATATAAAATAAAAGTTATTCTTGATGACCTTATTGATGCGATTGATTATATCCCCAAAACTCATAAAGAGTTAAGAAATGCTTTGAAAAATAATAAGAACCCTGTATATGGTTTAAAAGAATTGATAAATTTTGCATATAGAATTAACGAAACTTATAAAGAATTCGCTGAAGTGGAAAATTAACAAGTTAAAATCTATAAGTGAAACATAATTGTTTTTTTAATAATTAAGTCCAGTTTACCATATTTAGGTGAATTAGGCAGGTTTGGTTGCCTAATTCTTTATAATTGGGCAAGTGAAGGTTGACAATGTTTTTGTAATTTGATATTCTTTGCTTATGGATAATTGGTATCAAAGGTTTTATGAATATGAAGAGAAGCTGTTTGATAAATTAGAAAATGGTCAAGTACTAATTATTTATGGACCTAGAAGAGTCGGAAAAACATCTTTAATAAAAAAAGAGCTCGAAAATTATAAAGGCAAGTACTATTTGGGGGCAGGTGAAGATATTCAGCTACAAGAGGTTTTGGGGTCATTTGATATCCAAAGATATAAGAGTACATTTAGTGGTTATGACCTTATAATTATTGATGAAGCTCAAAAAATTAAAAACATTGGTACTGGGCTTAAAATTTTAGTTGACCATCTTCCTGATATTAAAATTATTGCGAGCGGTTCGTCTTCTTTTAAATTATTAGCTGAAATTGGGGAACCACTTACAGGAAGGCATAAAACTTTATTTCTTTACCCTATATCAATTCTGGAGATAAAAAATCAATATGGCGGAATGGATATATTAGGTAATCTTGAAAATTATCTGATTTATGGGACATATCCAGAAACTTTGGTTTTAGAAAACATTAATGATAAAAAAGAATATTTAATTAATCTTAGAAATTCATATCTTTTTAAAGATATTTTTGAATTAGAGAATATAAGAAATTCTGATAAAATTGCTGATCTTTTAAAATTAATAGCTTTTCAAATTGGAAAAGAAGTCTCATTAAATGAGCTCTCAAAAAACCTTGGAATAGCCAAGCAAACTGTTGAACGATATTTAGACTTATTAGAAAAAAATTTTATTATAAAAAAAGTAAGGGGTTTTTCGAGAAATTTACGAAAAGAAATTGCAAAATCCTCAAGGTTTTATTTCATTGATAATGGTATAAGAAACTCAATTATATCAAATTTTAATAGTATTGAAAATCGAAATGATATTGGTATGTTATGGGAAAACTTTCTCTTTATGGAAAGGAT
>JAOZTV010000445.1 GCA_029939015.1 Candidatus Aminicenantota bacterium | reverse complement strand
GATACGAAATTGAACTTTTTATTAGTACATCCAAGAATAAAAAAAGTGCCTTCATCGAAAAGTCGATGCAATTAAAAGGTGTAGTTGAAATGACAAGTGAGACATTCTAAATGTCTAATTTACCTAAAAAACTATTAATAGCTACAAAAAATCAGGGAAAAGTTAAGGAAATCATAGTTTTACTTAAAAATGCAAATCTTGATATTGATGTGAAATCCCTAAGTGACTTAAAAATATATGATGATTATGAAGAAACAGGCAAGACATTCAAGGCAAATGCAATTGGAAAATCACAGTTTTATAGTAAATTGGAACCAAATAGACTTATAATTGCCGATGATTCTGGTTTAATGGTAGATGTATTAGGTGGTGAACCTGGTGTATATTCAGCAAGGTACTCAGGTATTAAGGCAACAGATAAAAAGAATAATGAAAAATTACTTAAAGAACTTGGAAATTGTGAAGATAGAACAGCAAAGTTTAAAACTGTAGTTTCAATTTCTTTAAATGGAAAACTTATAAAAACTTTTGAGGGAGAAGTTAAAGGAAAGATTCTTACGACCCCAAGAGGAAATAGTGGTTTTGGATATGACCCTCTTTTTTATTATACCCCTTTAAAAAAAACCTTTGCAGAATTATCAATAGAAATAAAGAATGACATTTCACATAGAGCTAAAGCTGTGAAAAGAATGATTGCATATTTTAGAACAACGATAAACGATAAACAATAAACGACAAACTAACTTTATTATTTAGCAACTGATACTGCAATGTTTGGACTTTCAGGATTTACAATCATTTCTTGCTTTGCTGGAGAGATTAAAACATCCATATCTTCCATAGGGACTGCTCCAAGTAATACTTCATCTCCAAGTACTAAAGCACCTGTAAAACATCCTCTATTCTCAAATTTAATCGATATTGGTCCCATATAAGGGACTAAATGTTTTTTACCATCAGCTGTTGTAACTTCTCTCTTATATAATTCTTCAAGTTTTAACTGTATTGCAATATGTTCAGGTACACATAAATGTAATGCACCAGTATCTACTAAAGATTTTACAATAATTGGTTTTATTTCCTTGTCTCTTGGATTAGATAATTCTATCTTAGTTTTTATTAAGCCCATATTTACTCCTAATATTAAAGTATATGATTAAATTTGTTTTTTTTCAACCGAAATACTAAGATATAAAATCTTTGTTTAAACTCAATTCCTAACTATCCGGAATAATTACTTTTAATCTTTTTGGTATTATCGATATTTCCACTTCTTTAATTTTATTGAATATTTCTCCGTCAAGCTGAATATCTATTGGTTTATCAAATTTCAAATTTATTTTTTCTGACTCAAAATTTTTTAATTTTTTTTTGTTTTTTTCTAATCTACTATAAAATAATAAGGTTTCAAAAAAAGTTTTTGTATTGATTATTACACCATTCAATTTACCATCATAGGGTGAACAATTATCAATAAACCTGATACCATTACTGTATAAAGGTGTATTTAAGATTACAAACAGAGAGATTTTTTCTTTAATTATTTTATTATTATATTCAATTATAACCGAAACAGGAATATCTTTATTGTTAAATGATCTTTTAACAGCAAAAAAACCGGTAAGAAACTGAAATCCACTTATTTTACTTAAAGTATTATATTTTTTATTATATATATCTACATATTTATTCACAGAAGTTCCAAGACCTATACTCATACTTCCAAGAAAAACATATTCTTTTAATTCAGAATTAATTTTAATTTTACCTATATCAAGATAGTTAATATCATTGTTTTTAATCGCTTTTACTGCTCTTTCAATAGGATACATTCCAACACTTTTTATTATATCATTAGCTGAGCCAGTACCAATCATTGCAAGGGTTGGTATATGATTATCTATATCACTAAATCTTATTAATTCTTCGGCGATAATAGTATAAGTAGTATCACCCCCTACTCCAATAATATTTTTATAGTTATTAACAGCATTTTTTGCTAATTCTCTGAGTTCTTCTTCATTCTTTGTAATAAAAAGATCATATTTAATCTCATTATTATCTAAAAGTTTAAGAATTTTTCTTTTCTTCTTAATTGATTGTCCATTCCCTGATGATGGGTTATATATAATAATATTTTCTTTCATTTCAGATTTAATATTTTTTGTAAATTCATAGATACATACGTGGAAATCCACCTGGATACTCATTTGATAAATCAATTAATTCTTTGCCTATTTGTCTATTAATCATATTTACATAATATATCGTTTTATGTAAAAGTCAAGTACAACTTGAGATTTACATAAAACTATAAACAAACGTAAGTGTCTTGTATGGTTAGCCTTTTTTTCAATTGTGAAACTTTTTTATGATTATTCT
>JAOZTV010000444.1 GCA_029939015.1 Candidatus Aminicenantota bacterium | reverse complement strand
TTGATAAAAAATCAAATCTTTTTGTCCTGACAAAAAAAGATATCAATATTTATTGAGGCATTTAAAAGTAGTGATTGGGGTATTCTCAGTAATATAAATATCAGATAAACAAATTGGAGGAAAATGAAGTGAAAAAAAATATAATTGTATTTATGATCTTAATTATACTATCAACAAGCTTTTTATTTAGCAATGATATTTTTACAATAGGTTCAGAACAGAATGAAGGTGAATTGTTTTATCCACAGATAATTAAAGAAGGCCCAGATGGCAATATTTATATATCAGATAGTAAAGATTCTTTTATTAAAGTTTATTCTCCTTCTGGGAAATATCTTTATAGAATAGGTGGCAAGGGTGAAGGACCAGGTCAGATGAAAAGGATGGGGGCATTTGGTTTTGATGAAGATAAAAAATTACTATACTTTTCTGAATATTTTGGAGGTCATTCCTGGATAACATATATGAAACTTGAAGGAAAATTTGATTCTGTTCAAAAGTTAAATATTAAAAGAAGGTTTGGTTTATATACGATCATTAATTTGCCCAATGATAAATTTATTACTAAAATAAGCTATACTGGTAAAATAAAAAAAAAATCAGATCATTTTGAATATAGATATCCTAGAGCTATTGTAATTATAGATACAAAGGGAATGATAATTAAAGAATTAATAAAAACCAATTATATTGACAGTATTTCAATGATAGGGGATGGAGCAGACCTTCCTATACCGTATGTACCAAAGTTTGATTGGGTTAGATTAAAAGACAGGATTGTTTTTGCGGATGGACTGAGTAGGAAATTTAAGCTGATTGACCTGAATGGTAAAAATATTGGTAGTATATTGACACCACTTCCAGTACCTGAAAAGGTTACCGATACTGATCTTATAAAATGGAGAAAACTTAAAAAAGATTCATTTAGCAGAAGGGATAGAAGCTGGTATAATCGATTTGGTAAGGTTGTTGATAAATATAAAAAATCTATTTATAAGTTTAAACCTAATATAAGTGAAATGAGTTTGACTCCCAATCAGAACATATTAATTGGAGGAGCAGAAAAATCCGGTATAGAAAAAACAGATTTCTGGCTAATTACAACAAAAGGGGAAATAATAACTTCATTTTCAGCAAAAATAGAGGATATAACGATTACAAAGAATTTTGTTTTGTTCAAATCCTCAGACGAGGATGAAAATACAATTATAAATTGTTTTTCTAGAAAGGGAACAGAAAGAGAAGATCTGTTAAAAGCAATAAAATCCTATTAAAAAAAAGAAAAAAGAATAAAAAACATAATAAATTAAAATGAATTTTACAAACTTAATTATATTTATGAACTCTAATCTTTGAATAATGATAAGATCATACTCGGGTCTAGATCTGAGTGAGATTTTGATGCGGCAATCGAATGTTCCTTGATCTTATCAGTTAAGTCACTTAATAATTCCTGAGGTTTTGCAGTGCTGTTTTTGTCTATATCAGGAACATTGGTTTTAAAATTACCTCTGGTTTTGATTGAAACCTGATTCTATTTTGAAAGGGATAGTTCCACAGCTGCAGATGCATGAATTGATGTAGTATCAAATAATGGTATTTTCCCCTCTTCCTGTTTTACTAATAACGGTATTTCTGTACAACCTAAGATTATTCCCTCTGCACCTACCTGCTGAAGTTTTTTTATAATCTTCCAGTATCCTGATTTTGATTCCTGGACAATTTTTCCTATTGTTAATTCTTCCATAATGACTTTGTGAATGTAGCTGATATCGATCTTGTCAGGGATAACAACCTCAATATTATGCTTTTGCTCCAATCTTTTCCTGTAAAAATCCTGAACCATTGTAAACCGTGTCCCCAATAATCCGATCTTTGACAAACCCTTTTTTTTAATCTCTTCAGCGGTTACATCTATAATATTCAGTATGGGGATATTAATTTTTTCAGCTATTTGATCTGCCAGTTTATGCATGGTATTTGTGCAAATCACTAAAAAATCTCCTCCTCCTTTCTCAACCTCAAGTGATGATCTTATCAACTTGTCTAAAACAAGATCCCATTTTCCTGCCTCCATCCATGGAAGTATATTACCAAAGTCAACGGACACCATAATTGATTCAGCTGAATGAATGCCACCGAGTTTTTTCCGGGTAATTTCATTTATTAATTTATAATACTCAATTGATGATTCACAAGTCATTCCACCCAATAATCCTATTTTTTTCATTAATATCTCCCATCATATTTATATTCTTTAATTAATATAATAAAGGAAAAATAGTAAAAAATCAAGAATGCACTTAAATGAGCCTAATGGCTTTTATGCTATATTGGTTCTAATTCTCTTTTTGAATATGGAAGCTACAATTGGGTTTCATGA
>JAOZTV010000443.1 GCA_029939015.1 Candidatus Aminicenantota bacterium | reverse complement strand
AAAAAAAAGCCTATTGAGACTATTTTCAAAGAAGCAATATGATTTTTTAATTTTAAATTCATTTTTTATCTCTTTTTAAAATTGTAGTCTATAACTGCATTTAATAAAGAAACTCTGAGATGTCTGATAGAACTTTTGAGAATTTATATCATTGGCCCAGTTTCTATTCCTTGGGTCCCAGGAGATATTTTCATGCATTGACCCATATCCAATATGCATTACAGTTCCGGGAATCAACTCATAGGAAGCCAGTATATCACTCATAACTGTATCTAAATAGCTGTCGTATTGGATTAGAACTCTAAAATAAAGATGCTTACTCGGTTGAAATGTAGATCTGGTATAGAAAATATGATAATCATAAATATCATTCCCATCGCTATCTTTATTAAAATCTGTATAGTTATATGACAGGTTGAAGGATAATGTTTCTAAGGGCTGAAGAGACAAAGATGTGGAAAAATTAATACGTCTCCCCAGAAAAGGATCTTCCCTATCATAATAGATCCCTTTTTTTAGACTTAGATTCATATTTATTCTCAACCATTTTGTTAGCTGTATACCTCCACCACCCCAGACACCATGTGTATTAAATGTTTTTCCTGCCCAGCTTTCTTTTTGCATTATATCCCAGGCAAGAGTGAGATCACCCTGTTTTATAAAACTAATCATTACTCCAATATTTAAATATTGGTCTTTCATTCCTGTTGAGTAATCATAAAGATAATTTGTAATAAAAACCGGTTTTATGGCCTGCAGCCATTTAAATTTTTCCGATTTTATCACAAAAGTGGGGATCAATAATAACTTAGATGAAAAAACATTTGTTCTTCTATAAAAAGCTGTATCCATTTGAAAATTTTTCCCATATCTTTCAATATTAAAACTTCCAAATAATTTTTTTGTAGAATAATTGTATTTTGCAGTATATGCTGTCCCTGCATAATTATTTTCCTCTTCAGGGTCGTTCGTATTTGTATTAAAAAAGTTAGCTACAATTGAATGTGATTTTCCAAATCTATATTTTGTGTCCAGAGCAAAAACTCTATTATAATAATCACCTAATTCCCTGCCTGAATAAAGCCCACCTATATAATTGTCACCATTAAAACTATATTTCATTCTCCCTATTGTATACAATGCCTGTTTATCAAGATAAGGATTCTCTTCATTTTCAAGCTCTCTTCCTGGCCATTTATCTGATGCTATCATTGCTCCAAAAGTAACTTTTCCAACATCACCTGTAATACGTCCACCCCAGGACGGATCAACAATTTTTCTTGTATGTACAGCTGGATAAAGGTTATTCTGTGAGCCGGCAAGTCCAAAAAGATCACCAGCCTCCATAAAAAAAGGTCTTTTCTCTCTATAGAATATTGGGTATCTTCTATTCCTTGATATTTGAAAAGAGTCGCTTTCTACCTGGCTGAAATCCGGATTTATGGTCATCTCTGCTGATATTGTAGAGGTGATCCCATATTTCATACTGATACCTGCATCCATGTCGCCATCCCCTTTTGACCAGGTATCTGGAGTTTCCCTATCCCAAAGACTTCCATATGTTATAGAAGGGATGAACTCTATAAGCCTTTGATTGGACAAATTTTTGTAAACTACTTCTGCAGTTGAATTAAAAATACCCTTTCCTGGATCTAATTCCGGCCAGGAGCCATTCATGCCAAGTCTGTTCAATCGTCTCCAGAATAGAATATTCATTGAGACATTCTCTCCATGTTTAAATCTGATACTCTTTAATGGGATCTTTATTTCAACAGTGTACCCGTCATTTACTACCTTTCCTCCACTATACCAAACCCAGTCGGGAGCTGAATTTTCACCATTAGCCGGAGTATTATATATATCCCCCTGCATTCCACTTGGATTAACAAAAAACTCATAAAGACTCTGTTTATTCCCAAAAGGATCTAAACCAATACCAACCCAGTCATCTCCAAAAGAGTTGTCCCTTTTAGTTATAGATGTTTTGATTTTATCCGGTTCTGTATCATAACAATAAAACGCAAAATATAGATTGTCTTTATCAAAAGCCAGCCAAACTTTAGTTTTTTGAGGAAAGATTTCTCCATCAGTTGGATTATAAGTAATGAAAATATCATCTACTAAGGCAGAAGTTCTCCAAATGTTATCATCTAACTTCCCATCAATAACAGGAGCAGTTTTTGCATGAACTGGAATTAGTTTTTTAATATTTTGTTTGTATTTCTCTGCTGTTAAAGAAATATTAAAACTATAAATTGTCATTACAAAAAACAATAAAATCTGAAATCTCTTTGATAAGTTTAAATTCTTTGTTATTTTCATTTTTATTTCCTTATTCTTTATTCGGTATATCCAAAAGTTTTAAACCTAAAACCTTTGATACC
>JAOZTV010000442.1 GCA_029939015.1 Candidatus Aminicenantota bacterium | reverse complement strand
CTGAATAAATACTAATTTTTTTTATTTGACATTTTATGTTGAAAAACCTACAATAATATTGGATTAAAATTTTAGTTTATTACGACCTAAATTGAGCGATTCTTTCGGCGAATAGGCTAAAGCCTGTTGCACTATAAGGCTTTACAAAAATCCTCGACATACTTATTAACACTATGTTTTTTGCAAAAATCTTTTGATAACAACATTTTTAACCTCTTCATTCAAAAATATGTTAATTTAGGTTAAATTATTCTATAATATATCGTCAATTGTAAGATGATAGTCAAAATAACTACTTTCTTTCAATGACTTATCTGGTCCATAAATTGAAATAAGAGCTTTTTCTATTGAATAACCTCTTGGTGGACTTAGCATTTTTATTTTTTTTTCAACTTCTTTTATTACAGATGCTGAGATTTCACTACTATGATATTTGATTTCACAAACAACAATTACATTATCCACCCTTTTATACAATAAATCTATTTGAAATTTTGAATCTTTTTTCCCAAAATAAGGAGATGCAAAAAGTATTTCTTCGGCAAAACCCATTTTTTCAGCAATAAACCATGCATGTTTAAGGCAAAATCGTTCAAATGCAAATCCGAACCATATATTTAAGCTATCTTTAGAAAGTTTTTCAAAGAGTTTATAGTCATGTTTAGAAGATTGTATAATATGTTGATTTGGTTCCATATATTTAAAATAAAATCGTAAAAATTCATCAGATACCCTATATTTTCTAAACTTGCTATTCCATCCATTTTCAAAAGAGACATAAGACTCAATAAGTTCAGCATTTTCAAGTTGAGTAATTATCTTTTTTAAACTTCCGCCACTTTTTTTGCCCAGTTTATTTACAATTTCTTGAAATGAACAAATACCTTTTTTTAGAACATTAATAATCTCAAGATATACAGATGCATTTTTATATTGCTTGTAAAATATTTTTTCGACCTCATTTAACATTAAACTATTTGAAGAAAAACAAAGTCTGTTTATATTTTTATGAAAAGAGTTGGCAATGTTAATTTCTTCAAAATATTTTGGAACTCCTCCAAAAACAAACTGATAATTTAAAATTTCTAAAGAATTTCTCTTTCCTTTAAAAAATTGAGAAATTTCATCTGGATTTAATCCCTTTAATAATATTTCTTCAGTTATTCTACCGTATAATGCCGTTGAATTAATAACCTTGTCAACCATAAAAGAGGCAATTGATCCACATAAAATTAACATAATATTTAAATCTTTCCAATAATTATCAAAAAAGTACTTAATTATACTAATCAATCGTTTTCTTCCGGCTGCCATCCATTGTATTTCATCAAGAAATAGAACAAGTTTTTCATTAATATTTTTTCTCTGAACTATTTTTTCAGTAAAATACATAAATACATTTTCCCAACCAGAAAAGGAGAGATCTTCAAGTAAAAGATCTTTTGTAGACTCTTTCATTTTATTTTTAAAGAAATACATCTGCTTTAAAGATGTTTCTCCCTCAATGCCTTCAAAAAGAAAAAATTCTGTTTTATCTTTTAAAAACTGCTTTATAAGAGTGCTTTTGCCAACCCTTCGTCTTCCATAAATAACAATCAATTCACTTTTATTACTCTCGTATTTTTCATTTAAATTTTGCAATTCTTTTTCTCTACCTAAAAACATATTTACTCCTTGTTCAATTTAAGTATATAAACAAAGGCGGTTTTTGTCAAGTAATCCTTGCTAATCCGCCACATAAATGAATTTTGTTACAACGGCGGATTAAAACATTTTTGGAAAAGTTTTGAAAATGAGTATTTAAGACAATACATTATGTTTTGTTAGATTTTAATAAATTTTTGTTAGATATTGCTATCATTTAATAAGTTTGTCCGAAAATATAATTCTGGATAATAATTCTTATAAATTCATTAAGATCGATACAATAAACAAAACCGTTTACGGCATTGATAAACCTGAAATATCAGATAGAGAAGAATCTCTGATAATTAAGGAAGAACCAACAGGCAATTACTCGATTTTGACAGGATTAGATTAGAATATAAGGACAATTGCTTTCTTAAAAGCGCGACCCTTTAAGGTAATAAAAAATATTGCTATAAGCTCAAATAAACTAAGTTCTGCAACAAATCTCAACTTTATTACATCTATTGAAAAAAATGTAATTAAATCAACGACCTATTCAATAGACTGGAATACCTTAAATAATATAGATGAAATTCATACCATAAAGGTTATTGCTCAGGATGAGCATAGCAGATTATTTTCAGATGAGATTGAGGTGCTTATAAGAAACTTTAAGATTAATCTTGAAGCAATAAGAAAAGAAGACAGAGCTTATACATTCAAGATACATATTGCTGAATTAGTATTCAATATAGAAAA
>JAOZTV010000441.1 GCA_029939015.1 Candidatus Aminicenantota bacterium | reverse complement strand
CCGAAGCGTTTGGAAGAAAATTTGCAAGAATAGGGGCATCAACAGAGAATCTATAGCCTTTTTTGCCCTGATATACAATGACCCGTTTATTATAAAAATAGTTTTTTGTTAATTCTTTTATGTCAACCATTATTTAATTATATCAGTAAATCTATGGTTTTAACACCTTACTGCCCGACATAAATACAATAGGGAGCTCATATCTGAGTTCCCTATAATAATTCAAAATTTTCAACTTAAAAAATCATTAAAAAATATGTTGACAATTTATTTTTTTTAAGTTATCTTATTAACGATTGAGAAAATAAATGATAAAAACTGCTTATATTAGAGATAAATTACATTTTATTACTACAATTCCATATATTAAAACACATAATAAACTCAAGGTTTTTATGGCTGTTTTTTTGCCAATAGCAATTTTAATTAATGTGATTTTATGGTTATTTTATGCCAGCGAAATAAAGACAAATAATAATTTGTTAAAAGTTCATTCTAAGAATATCATTAAACTACAGAGTGTAAAAATTGGAAATAATTTCAACTATATTGTTTCAGATCTGATGTTTTTTGCCAATTATAATCAATTATTTAAACTTTTAGATGGATCAGAAATTGAAAGAGACAGGTTGATTAATGATTTTGTTTTATTTAGCAGGGGAAGTAAAATATATGATCAAATTAGAATACTGGATATTTCCGGGATGGAAAAAATAAGAATTAACTTTGTAAACGATAAACCTGTTGTAATATACGAAAAAGATCTCCAGAATAAGGGAGACAGATATTATTTTAAAGATACTCTTAGCTTGAATAAAGGTGAAGTTTTTATATCTCCCTTTGACCTTAATATAGAAAATGGTAATGTTGAGAAACCAATTAAGCCTATGATTCGTTTTGGTACACCTATCTATAATAGAAAAGGGATAAAGCAGGGAATAATTGTTTTTAACTATCTTGGGGCTCAGTTAATTGATAAAATCAAAATTTTATCTGCAGGGGCAAAAGGACATTATATGCTTGCTAATTCAGAATCTTATTGGATTATAGGTAGAGATAAGAATGATGAATGGACTTTTATGTATAAGGATAAACTAAAACACTCAATGTCCAATGTTTATAGTGATGCCTGGAATAAAATCTCTTCAAAAGAAAAAGGTCAATTTTATAATTCAAATGGAATATTTTCATTTACCACAATATATCCACTTTTAGAAACCTGGAAATCAAGTACTGGTTCAGGACAAGCTTATGGGGACAGTAAAAAAATTAGAGAGGCAAAGGAATATTTTTGGAAAATTATATCTTTTTTACCTGAAGAATTACTTAAGAAAGAAAGATCGGTAATATTAATTAATTATATTTCTCTAGGTATAATAATTATATTAATATTAGGTGTAAGCTCCTGGTTAATAGCATCTTCCTCGGTCAAGCGAGAGATATCTCTTATAGAATTATCAAAACGTACAAATGAATTGGAAGAGGCAAATATTAAATTAAAGCAAAAAGATAAGCATAAAACTGAATTTCTGGCTAATATGAGTCATGAACTAAGAACGCCTCTTAACTCAATTATTGGGTTTTCAGGTATTATGCTGATGGGAATTTCAGGTAATCTGAATAAAGAACAGAATAAACAGCTTAGTATGGTAAAGAATAGTGCGCGCCATCTATTAGAGCTTATTAATGATATTCTGGACATTTCAAAGATTGATGCAGGGAAAACAGATGTTTTCCCTGAGAAGTTTTATATAAAAAAACTTATTAAAGAAGTTGTATCTACCCTAAGTCCAATGGCAAAATCGAAGAAACTTGATATAATTGTAGAAGAACTTAGGGATATTGTAATTTTTAGTGATAAAAAACTTGTTAAACAAATTTTAATCAATATTGTCAATAATGCTGTTAAATATACCAATAATGGCAGTATTAGAATTAAATATAGAAAACTTAAAAAAGAATATATTAGTATAAAAATAATTGATACTGGAATTGGTATAAAAAAAGAAGATATTAATAAACTATTTGTTTCATTTAAACAGATTGACATGTCATCTACAAAAAAGCATAGAGGTACAGGTTTAGGGTTATTTCTTTCTAAAAAGCTTATTAGTGTTTTAGGAGGAATAATAAGTGTTAAAAGTGAATTTGGAAAGGGAAGTGAATTTACAATAAAATTTCCTATAAAATATTTGGAGAAAAAGGGATGAAAAAGATACTTATTGTTGAGGATAATGGAAATAATCTTTATATGATTAAATTTATTCTTGAAAAAAATGGATATAATGTGATTCAGGCAAGAGATGGGCTTGAGGGTGTAAATATTGCAAATACCTGTCAACCAAATCTTATCATAATGGATATACAATTACCTGTTCTTGATGGATAT
>JAOZTV010000440.1 GCA_029939015.1 Candidatus Aminicenantota bacterium | reverse complement strand
AAGAATTTTAAAAGTGAAAAACTTATTAATTTACAAAAAAAATTATTTATTGAAAAGAAAAAAGCATCATATTTTATAAGTAAAATGTCAGTGTTATTAGAGTGGTTTGAATTAAGAAATAGTTCAATACATTTTCTTGTAAATAATATATTATTTTGGGATTTAAATCTCGCATTTAAGATTGAAAAATGGCGAGAGCAAGTTTCAGATAATGTTGATGACTGGTTTTCTGTCATAGGTCAATTTGAAGCTTTATCAAGTTTAGCAACCTTAAAGTATAATAATCCAGACTGGTCTATGCCAATATTTAATGAAGACATTACTTTAAATGCTGAAAATATGGGACATCCTCTAATTAGTAAAAGTGAAAGGATTATAAATAGTCTGTCTATTAAAAAAGGAAATATAATAATAATTACAGGTCCGAATATGGCAGGTAAGAGTACCTTTTTAAGAAGTATAGGTGTCAATATTGTATTAGCACAAGCTGGTTCACCTGTTTGTTCTAGTAAGTTTGTTTTATCTCCTGTTGATATTTATACAAGTATGAAAATAAGTGATTCTCTTGATAAAAAAATGTCACTTTTCTATGCTGAATTAAGCAGGTTAAAAAAAATAATTGATAGTTTGAAAAACAAAAAAACTTTTTTTCTCATTGATGAGATGTTAAAGGGTACAAATGTAATTGACAGACAGAAAGGCTCATTGGCTTTAATGAAGCAGTTAATTAAAAATAATGTAAATGGAATACTTGCCACCCACGATTTAAAACTCTCTGAATTAGAAGAAGAATATGAAGAAAGTATAATATCCAACTATCATTTTGATAGTTTCATAAATGGAGAAAGTCTTGAATTTGATTATAAATTAAAAAATGGAGTTTGTAAGAGTTTCAATGCCCACATCTTAATGAAAAATATGGGCATTGAAATTGTTTAA
Source organism: Candidatus Aminicenantota bacterium (assembly GCA_029939015.1). Classification (GTDB taxonomy): domain Bacteria; phylum Acidobacteriota; class Aminicenantia; order UBA2199; family UBA2199; genus JAOZTV01. The sequence goes on along the minus strand of JAOZTV010000440.1, from coordinate 1,450 downwards.
GCTATTGTTTAATTAATTACTTCCTGTCTTTCATAGGGATATAAGATCTTTTGTTTTCCCCAGTATAAATTTGTCTTGGTCTGCTGATTTTAACTCCAGGAGTTTTAACCTGTTCTCGCCATTGAGCAATCCAGCCCGGTAATCTTCCAATTGAAAAAAGAACAGTAAACATATTAGTTGGAATTCCTATAGCTCTCATAATAATGCCACTATAGAAATCAACATTAGGGAATAATTTTCTTTCAACAAAATATGGATCCTTTAAGGCAGCTTCTTCAAGTTTTTTAGCAATATCAAGAAGTGGATCTTTAACTTTTAGTTTCGCTAATACCTTATCTCCAGCTTTTTTTAGAATTCTTGCTCTTGGGTCATAGTTTTTATATACTCTATGTCCAAAACCCATTAATTTGAAAGGATTATCTTTGTCTTTTGCCATTTCAATACATTTTTCTGCTGAAATATCACCCTTATGTATTTCTTCGAGCATTTTTATAACAGCAAGGTTCGCTCCACCATGAAGTGGTCCCCATAGAGCACAAACGCCTGCAGAACATGATGCAAAGAGGTTTGCCTGACTTGAACCAACCATTCTAACTGTTGATGTACTGCAATTTTGTTCATGATCAGCATGAAGTATAAAAATAAGGTTCATTGCATCTTCAATATCAGGGTCAACTTCGTATCTTTTGTTTGGTAATGAAAACATAAGATGAAGAAAGTTTGCAGCATAGTCTAAAGATGGAATAGGGTAGATACTTGGCATACCTCTTGACTGTCTATAGGCATAAGCAGCTATGGTTCTTATCTTACTTAATAAAAGTGAAGACGCTGTCATACAATAACCTTCATTTTCTCCTCTTTCTAATAATTCAGGGTGAAAGCATGACATAGTATTAATCATAGACGATAACATAGCCATTGGTGGAGCGGTAGTTGGAAATCCTTCAAAATGGTGTTTCATTGCTTCATGAAGATGCTCATTATTTCCGACAAGTACTTTATATTCATCAAGCTCTGTTTTGTTTGGTAATTTACCAAATATAAGCAAATATGCCGTTTCAAGAAAATCTGGTTTTTCTCTATTAAACTCTTCAATTGGAATGCCTCTATATCTCAAGATGCCCTTTTCACCATCAATATACGTTATTGCACTTGAACAACTTCCTGTGTTTCCATATCCGGGGTCATAAGAAATATATCCCGTCTCTGAACGAAGCTTACTGATATCCAATCCTTTTTCATTTTCACTGCCTTCAATTATTGGTAATTCTATTATCTTGTCTCCAAGATCTAATTTTGCAAATTTTGACATTTTAAATCCTCCTTTTTTAACAATATAATATATTAATTGAAAAACTAAACTTTTTCAATTATGTTAACTAAAAAATTTTATTATTACCTAAATTCGCCGAAAGAATTGCTCAATTTAAATCGATTTATGTGCCAATCA
>JAOZTV010000123.1 GCA_029939015.1 Candidatus Aminicenantota bacterium | reverse complement strand
TTTATTAAGGTTGAGGCTTCAAAATTTACTGAAGTTGGATATGTTGGTCGTGATGTTGAGTCAATAGTCAGGGATTTAACTCGTATATCTGTTGATTTGGTTAAGGTTGAACAGATGAAAATTAATCGGGAAAAAGCATTAAAGAATGTTGAAGATAAAATACTTTCAATATTGCTCCCTCCACCAAAGAAAGTTAAGGGCCCAGCAGCAGACTTAAATATTGACAAAAATAATAAGAATAATGAAACAAAAGAAAAATTCAGAAAAATGTATATTGACGGTAAATTAAATGACAGGATGATAGAAGTTGAAGTTAAGTCAGCGGCGTCAACTCCTTTTGAGATATTTTCATCATCAGGTGTAGAAGAAATAGGTATTAGTATTGGTGAAATGGTTCCCAATATGTTTGGTGGTGGTAAAACAAAAAAAAGAAAAATGAGTATTGAGGATGCAAGAGACTATCTTTTAAAGGAAGAACAGAATCGTCTTTTAGATATGGATGAGATTTCTAAAATTGCAATTCATAGAGCTGAGCAGATGGGTATAGTTTTTCTTGATGAGATAGATAAAATTGCAGGCAGAGAAGGTGTTGGAGGTCCAAGTGTTTCGAGAGAGGGTGTTCAAAGAGATTTGCTTCCAATAATTGAAGGAACTACTGTAAATACAAAATATGGTATGGTAAAGAGTGATCATGTACTATTTATTGGTGCTGGAGCTTTTCATGTTTCAAAACCATCGGATATGATACCGGAACTTCAAGGTCGATTTCCAATTAGAGTTGAACTTGATTCATTGAGCCAGCATGATTTTGTGAGAATCTTAACAGAGCCTAAAAACTCTCTTGAAAAACAGTATAAATATTTATTAAGCACTGAGGGGCTTGAAATAGAATATACAAAAGGCTCAATTGATGAAATTGCAAGGATAGCAAAGGAAGTTAATACTAGTGCAGAAAATATTGGTGCTAGAAGATTGCATACCATAATGGAAAAGGTAATGGAGGAAATTTTATTTGAAGCTTCTGACATAGATAATGGAAAGGTTGCAATTGATAAAAAATATGTACTTGACAGAGTTGAAGATATTTCTAAAGATACAGACCTTAGTAAATATATTTTATAATGAAAAAATTAGTTTTAATTTTAATAGTTTTTGCTTTTATAATGGGCTGTGGATCTAAAGGTGATCTTGTACTTGAACCTGAAAGCCTTCCACTAAAAATTACAAATTTAAGTGTAAGTCAGGTTGGTTCTAATATTGAATTAAAATTTGCTTTTCCAAGCTTACTTTCTGATAATAAAACACTTGATAAAAATGATATTACAAAGGTATATGTTTATCATTCAAATACAAGTATTCCTGAAGAAAAATTCAGGAAGAAAAGTTCTCTAATATTGAAGATAAAAGAACCTGAAAAAATTCTAAAAAAAGATACTTTTATAATACCAATTCCTTTTAAATTAAAAAATTTAGATAAGGTAGAACATAATTTTGGTATTATATACTATAAAGAAAAAAAAAGATCTCCAATGAGTATAATTAGCTCTATTAATTCAATTATTCCATATACTATAATAAGTAATGTTGAGATAGAACAGGAAAGGAAAATGACTCTTGTAAAATGGGATAAACCGATATTTGATGTTTTAAAAAAAGAAATATCCCAAATAGCAGGTTTTAATGTTTATAGAAGAATTGAAATGGAAAAAATTGATGAAGGGGACAATATATCACAAGATGAATTAGATGAAGAAGAAACTGAGTTGATTTATAAAAAAATAAATACTGAATTAATCAAAAAGGAGTATTTTGAAGATACAGATATTAGTATAAATGGTAAATATTTTTATAAGCTTACAACAGTGTATAATAAAAAAGTTGAGAGTGCTTATTCTAAAATTGTTTCAATTCAATTACAAGACATTTACCCACCAGAAATACCTGAGAATTTGTTTGTTTTTAGGGGTGATGGTTATATGCTTTTAAATTGGGAAGAGGTTAAAGATAAGGATTTGTCTCATTATATTATCTATAGAAAAAGAACAAAAAAAGGGCATTTTAAAAAAATCTCTAATAATACTATAAAATCAAGATATAAAGATAAAAATATTAAAAAAGGTATATTATTTTATTATTATGTAATAGCCGTTGATAAAAAAGGTAATGAAAGTGAGCGTTCAAATATTGTAAAGGAGAGATATTAATATTAATTTACCTCTGATGGAAAAAAAAGCTGTACATTTAAATATTAAAAAAGTTGCAATAATTCACGATTGGCTAAATGGTATGCGTGGCGGAGAAAAAGTTCTTGAAGCAATTTTAGATTTATTTCCTGATGCTGATATATTTACTCTCTTTTTAGAAGAGGCAAAAGTTTCTGACAAAATTAATTCTCATAGAATATTTTCTTCATCTTTGAATAAAAAAAAATGGATTAAAAAAAGATATAGAACATTTCTTCCTATCTTACCACTTGCAATAGAATCCTTTAATATGAAAGGTTATGATTTAATAATAAGTAGTTCTCACTGTGTAGCCAAGGGTATTATTCCTGAACCGGATGCCTTGCATATATCATACGTTCATTCTCCTATGAGATATATATGGGATCAATACGATGAATATTTTGGTACATCTAAAGGTATTAAAAAGAAAATAATTGCATATTTTGCTTCAAAATTAAGAATATGGGATGTTACTGCATCTGCAAGAGTGGATAGATTTATTGCAAATTCAACATTCGTAGGTAAAAGGATAGAAAAATTTTATAGAAGAACATCAAATGTGATTAATCCGCCTATTGATACTGAATTTTTTACTCCAAAAGAAAACCCCCAAAGAGATTCTTTTTTGACAGTTTCTGCACTTGTGCCGTATAAAAGAGTTGACCTTTTAATTGAAGCATTCAATATATCGGGTGATAAGCTTATTATTATAGGGCAGGGACCTGAAGAAAAAAAATTAAAAGCAATTGCAAAAAATAATATTGTTTTTGTAAATGGGATATCCCATAATGAATTAAGAGAATTTTTCAGAGATGCAATTGCCTTTATTTTTGCAGGTGTGGAGGATTTTGGAATGGCATTTGTTGAATCATTAGCCTGTGGAACTCCTATTCTTGCATACAAAAGAGGTGGAGTGCTTGATATTGTTAAAGATAAACAAACTGGAGTATTATTTAAAAATCAAAGTGTAAAAGATATAATTGAGAGTATAAAATCAATAAAAACAATGAGTTTTGATGTAAAAACTTTGAGAAATAGAAGTTTAGATTTTTCAGAAGCCAAATTTAAAGAAAATATTATTACCTTAATAAATAAAGAGATAGAAAAAAGAGTAATAAAATGATAAAACAGAGAAGAAAACAATTAATACCGTTTTATATTCTAAGTGATATTATTATTGTTGTTTTTAGTGTTCATCTTAGTTTCTGGTTAAGGTTTAATTCAAGTCTCTTTGATGTCTCAAAGGGTATTCCTGCTTATGCAAATTATCTTTTTATTATTCCACTTTTTATGATTATTCAGACTATTTATTTTTCTACACAGGGTTATTATAGAATAAAATTAAGAAGAAACAGACTTGATGATCTATTTCTTGTATTTATAAACAGTATTATTACTTCATTTATTGTACTTTTGCTTGTTAGTTATTTAAAGAGTTATAGTTTTGTTGATTTTGAAATCTCACATTTATTTCTTGTCATCTATGTTTTTGTCTCAACTATTGGAATATTTGCAATAAGATTATTAGTTTTTAAAATATTTAAGATATTATACTCAAATAAGAATGGTGTTTCAAAAGTTGTTATTGTCGGTTATGATACTATGGGTATTCTTGTTGAGGAAAAATTAAAAAAATACTCACATTTTGGAATTGAAATAATTGGCTTTCTTGATGAGAAAAAAGAAGATGTACTTGGTAAATATGATGACCTTGAAAAAATTGTAAAAAAACATGGTATTACTGATATGTTTATAGCCCTTTCTCTTAAAGAATATGATGCAATTATGAAGCTTATAGATGTAGGTAATTCACTTTATCTTGACATTAAGTTAGTGCCTGATATTTTACAGATTGCATCAATTAAAGCTGGCGTTGAGCATCTTGAAGGTATCCCCACTATTAATCTTGGTGACATTCCATTGCAGGGTTGGAAACTTATATTTAAAAGAAGTTTTGATATGATACTGTCACTTATGGGATTAATTATAATTTTACTTCCTCTTTTTATAATTGCATTAATAATTAAAATAACATCTAAAGGACCCATATTCTATTTGCAGGAAAGAGTAGGAGTCGATGGTAAGCTTTTTAAAATGATTAAATTCCGTACTATGGGAATTGATGCTGAAGAGCAAACAGGGGCAATCTGGTCTCCTCCAGATGATAATAGAGTGACTTCAATTGGCAAATTTTTAAGAAAATTTTCAATCGATGAATTACCACAAATTATTAATGTTATAAAAGGAGATATGAGTCTTGTTGGACCAAGACCAGAAAGGCCTGAACTTGTAGATAAATTTAAAGATACTATTCCAAAATATATGTTAAGGCATAGGGTAAAAACAGGTATGACAGGTTGGGCTCAGGTGCATGGTTTGCGTGGAAATACTCCGCTCGATAAAAGAGTTGAGTTTGACATCTATTATATACAAAACTGGACATTTCGTCTTGACCTCGAAATACTATGGAGAACATTTCTTAAACTACAATTTGTAGATAGGAATATGTGAAAAAACAGGGACAAGGGGAAAGGGACAAGAAGACATTAGTAATGATAGAGATATCTTTAAGTATTACTTCACTTATCCCTTTCCCCTTGTCCCTTACCCCTTTTTTTATCTTTTAATATTCCTTAAAATTACTTCTTTTAATACTAATGGCTTAATAGGTTTTGAAATATAGTCATCCATTCCTGCTTCAAGGCATTTTTCTCTATCTCCGTCCATTGCGTTAGCAGTCATTGCAATTATGGGAATACTTGACTTCTTTTTGTCTTTTAAATTTCTGATTCCTTTTGTTGCTTCATATCCATTCATAATCGGCATTTGAACATCCATTAAAACCAAATCGTAATCACTGTTATTTACAGCATCTACTCCTTCTTTTCCATTTGCTGCTATATCAATTTTGAATTCCATTTTAGTCAATAGCTTTAAGGCAAATTTTTGGTTGATAACATTATCTTCGACAAGAAGGATATTTTTTGTAGTCTCTCTCAATTCAGCGATAGTATATTTTGTTATCAATTTATTATTCTTGTCAGTTTTTATCTGTTTATTTGTATTAGTGATCATAATTAGACAGTCGTATAATTCTGATTGTCTTACAGGTTTAGGTAAATAGGCTTCAAATCCAATTTTTAAAAGTCTTGCGCCATCACCTCTCTTTGCAGTCGAAGTAATCATTATTAAGGTAGTCTCTTTTGTTTTAATATCATTCTTGATTTTTATACCGAGGTCTTCTCCTGTCATTCCAGGGACATTCATATCAATTATTGCAATATGAAATGGATTGTTTTGTTCTTTTGCTTCTTTTAATAACGCAAAAGCAGATTCTGCACTTTCTGTACTTTTAAAATTAAAACCCCAGCTTGATAACATTTTTTCTAAAATTATCATATTTGTGTCATCGTTGGCAATTATCAAGATTGTATTGTTCTTTATATTTTGAATGTTTTTATGAACCATTATTACTTTCTTAGTTTTGGGAATTATAAATGTTAATGTAAAATAAAATGTTGACCCCTCATATATAACACTTTTAGCATTTAGAGTCCCTCCCATTAAATCTGTAAGTTGCTTAGATATTGCAAGTCCAAGTCCTGTACCTCCAAATTTTCTTGTTGTAGAGGCATCTGCCTGAGTAAAGGGAGCAAACAGTTTTGAAATATTCTCTTTTTTTATACCGATACCTGTGTCAATAACTGAGAATTTTAATAATAATTCATTATCGCTTGTCTGCTTTTCGATTATTATATCAAGACTTATTTTTCCGGTTTTAGTAAATTTAAATGCGTTTCCTAATAAGTTTAAAAGAATTTGCTTTATTCGTCCTGGATCTCCAATAAGTTTTTCAGGAATATTCTTGCCAATTATTATGGTAAAATCAAGCTTTTTCTCTATTGCCTTTGGCGAAAACACTCTTTCAATATCATTTATAAGGTTTGTTAAATTAAATTCAATATACTCAATATCAAGCCTTCCTGCTTCAATTTTTGAAAAATCTAATATATCGTTAATTATTGACAATAAATTTTCAGCACTTCTTTTTACAGTTAAAGCATAATCCTTTTGTTCAGGATCTAATTTTGTGTCAAGTAGAAGCTCAGTCATTCCCATAACGCCATTCATAGGAGTTCTTATCTCATGGCTCATATTTGCCAAAAACTCGCTTTTAGCAATATTAGCCTCTTCAGCTTTGTCCTTTGAGTAAATAAGCTCAATTTCAAGTTTTTTTTGTACCGTTATGTCTGTATCAATGCCTCTGTATCCATTTATTTGGTTGTTTTTGTCAAAGATAGGGGTACCGCTTGTTAGAAGGCAAACAGGTTTACCATCTTTATGTATATTCCAATTTATCATATCCTTAAAAGGTTTTTTGGTTTTTATAAATTGTTCAAAGAGTTTGCCAATCTTGTCTATTTCGTTTTTATGCATAAAGTCAAATGGTGTTTTTCCAATGATTTCATTTTTAGAATAACCAAGAACATTTTGTGCATTTTCAGAAACATAAGTATAAACACCATTTTTATCAACTTCCCATATCCAATCAGCCATATTTTGGGCAATATCCTTGAAACGATTTTCACTCTCGATAAGCTCTTCCTGGTTTTTATTGAATATACTTTCAAGTTTTTTAAAATAAAACCACAAAGTGATAATCAAGAAAAGTCCAATCAATAATGTAATTGAAATTTTATATAATACCCAATTATTTATTTCTGCAATTTCAGATGTGATGTCTTTTAAAATAATAAAGGAACCTATTTTTTTGTTTGAAGCATCAATAAAAGGGATTTTATTAATATAAAAGGTTTTATCTTCAATTATTATTTCTTTTTCTGTATTTTTCTGTATTTCTTTAATCTTATTTTTTAAATTTTTAGAAATTGATGTTGACGAAGTATGAATAAAATCTTTTTTTTTGTCTAAAACAACAAATAAATCTGAATTTGTCATTTCTGAAATACTGGTTACTATTTTGTCAATTTCAAACCCTAATTCAATAAATCCCTGATGTTTTCCATCATATATCCATGGAGAAACAACACGAAATGTCATATTGCCAAGTGGACCTATTTCTATACCACTACTGTATGATTTACTGTTTATTGCTTTTGTTAAAGTTATTCTATCAATAATATCACCAAATCTGTCCTTTTTATGAATTCTCAAGAAACACTCTTTGTTTTTTTTAATGAAATAAAAATGAGTAAGATTAATAGTCTTATTCATTTTTTTTAAAGTATTAATATTATTCTTATAGAGTTCAATTCTACTTTTTTCACTCCACAAACGCTGGTTTTTTTTATTTGAACCTATAAAATCTATAAAACTTAATAAAATTTTCAAGCGTGTATCAATTATTCTTTTATAAATATTGTCAAATGTATGTATAATATTTAATGCATTTTCTTTTTTTTCTTTGTTTGAATGTGAAATAATAAGTTTAAAGCTTAGTAAAAAAAATATTATAAAACTTAACGCTATTGGTATTAAGACTTTCTGAGTAATCTTAATTTGATTTTTATTATTAGAAGGCATAATGACTAAACTCCATATTTATCTCTATAAGCGTACATTTTATCTAATTGAGCAACCTCAATCGTTTTGTTTTCCTTTAAATATGAAATTATCTCTTTAATGTTTATAATTGGATAAAATTTTATCCCTGTATCTTCTGTTAATTCCTGAATTGCAGATTTTTCACCAGAGCCTTTTTCCATACGGTCAACGGAGATGACGACAGCCTTTATTTTTGCATTCCCTTCTTTTCTCAAAATATCAATACATTCCTTTATTGCAGTGCCGGCAGTTATTACATCATCCACCAATATGAGATTATCTTTGTCAATTAGTTTTTTTCCTACAAGAAGACCTTTGTCTCCATGATCTTTACTCTCTTTTCTATTGAATGAATAATTTACATTAATATTATAATCTGAATATAATGAGTTTAAGGTAGTAATTGCCAGAGGAATACCCTTATATGCAGGCCCAAAGATAACATTATAATTGTCCTTTATATTGTCAACTATTGTAGCAGCATAGAATTTACCCAGTTTATTTATAGAGGCACCATCATATAAAGATCCTGTATTTAAAAAATAGGGAGATAATCTTCCAGATTTTAAAGTAAAATCTCCAAATTTCAAAGCTTTATTCTCAATTAAAAACTCAATAAACTCTTTCTTATAATCTTTCATTTAATGCTCCTAATATTCTTATCATACATTAAATTACAAATAAAATAAATAGTTTATTTCAAAAAAATATAAAAAGCAGGGAATAGGTAAATAGTCCTATTTTGTACTTTGGGACTATTTGCTCATTGTAAAACCATTTAAATAG
>JAOZTV010000439.1 GCA_029939015.1 Candidatus Aminicenantota bacterium | reverse complement strand
GATAAGAGTTTTGCTGTAATTGGTATTGAGATGAGTCAGGATGGGAAATTGACTATTAATGATTCAAAGCTCGAAGATGCAATGGAAGGACATCTTGATGCTGTTGAAAGGCTCTTTAAAGATGTTGGTACTACAACTTATTCTGAAATATCATATATTGGTAGAGCGAGTAATACCTCAGCAGGTACATTTGGACTTAATGTATCTCAGGTAGCTGAAAAAGCTTTTGTTACAGGTGATGTTGACATAACGGATCTTAGTCTGTTTACCGGAACGGAAACTATCACTATTACATATGCTGAAAAAGATTATACTATTGATCTTGATGGTAGTGTTACTGGTATGAATCTCGACGATGTAGTAAAGGCAATTAATGATGAACTTGTAAATACTGCGTTTTCAGCAACTTCATCAGGAGATAGAGTTGTTATTGAAACAGATGGATATGGTGATTTAGAGTCAATTGAAGTCTCATCAACAGGAACTGGGATATTCGCTTCTTCAAAGACAGATACAGGCCAGAATGTTGAAGGCTCTTTTACAGATTCAGAGGGAAATGTTGACTCTGTAGTTGGAATAGGGCAGAAACTAACTTCATCAGATGGGTTAATAACAATTATAGAATCTACAACAACAGGTGATAAAGGAAATGTTTATCTGACTACTGGTGTTGGTGAAACACTCAGAAATGCAATGAACGAATTAAGCTTTCCTTTTACAGGAATTATATCAAGAAGTATTGAAAGTTATGACACTCAATTGGATAATATTGACAAGAAAATTGCAGATATTAATAGAAATCTTGCTTTGGAAGAAGAACTCTTAATTACACAATTTTCACAGGCTAATGCGGCTTTAGCCGAATTGGAATTTTTAAAAATGACGTTTGAAGATTCGTCAAAATAGTTTTTATTTTTAGAAGAGGATATTTATAAATAAGGAGTTTTGCAATGACAGAAGGATTTCTCTACCTGAAAAACAGGGTCGAAGGTATGAATAAAGATGAATTGATATTATTCATCTATCAGGAAATGATAAATGTAATGAAAAAGGCAGAAATTTGTTTTGATACAAAAGATATTGAAGGCAGGGTTATTGCTATAAATAAAGGAATTGAGGTTATATCTACCCTAAATTCTATATTGGATTTTGAGAAGGGTGGAGATATTTCTGTGAAGCTAAGATCATTATACGTGTATTCAATTAATAAGCTATCACAGGCTAATTATAAAGTAAATAAGCAGTTTGTAACTGAAGTTAAGGATATTTTTGTAGATCTTTACTCAGCATGGAATGAAAAAATGCAAAATGACAGGAAAAAGGGAACAGTTACAGACTTGCCAGGTGAAAGAATAAGCAGTGGAATCGAAATATATGGATAGTAGTCTAATAAATATAATAGAAATAGAAAAGAAATTAGATGCAATTACCTTTGATATTGAAAGAAATCAATGGGATAAATTGTCAGATAAATTCTCAGAAATAAGAAATATAAAAAAGAAAATAGACTTAGATAATCAAAATAAAACAAAAGAAACAGATCAAAAATTATTAAAACAAAAAGAAAATATTTTATTAAAAATAGACCAATTAGAAAAAAAAATCACAATATGGAAAGAAGACCAACAGGAAAAAATTAATAAACTAAAAAATAAAGAAAACCACCTGAGCGGTTATAAAAAACAACCAAATAGATCATACTATATTGACAAATCAGAGTAAAAAATAGTTAGTACACTTGAAATTTTATTGGAAAATTAGTATTATAATTTTGAGGTAAAAATATGAATAGAAGAGATGTCTTAAAAGATTCTTTATTATTAACCGGATTATTTGCTATTGCACCAAAATCATCTTTTGCTGAAAAGCAGAATTTACAAGAAGAAGAAAAACGTAAAAGTATAATAAGAAAGATTGCTCAATTGGGGAATAAATGTTTAAGAATAAAAACAACAAATTTATCAATAACCGATAGATTAAAGAATAAAAGATTGGACAATCTTATTGATGATATGGCTATTACTCTTGATGATACTGGTGGAGTTGGAATAGCTTCAGCACAGGTGTATGAAGATATATCATTATTTCTTTTTGTCAATAATATGGATACTTCTAATGTTGAAGTTGCAATAAACCCTAAAATAATTAATCATTCATCAGAAAAAAACAAAGGCTATGAGGGTTGTCTGAGTGTTCCTGGTATTAGGGCATTAGTACCAAGATATAATTGGATTGAAGTTGAATATATAGATAAGAATAATAAAAAAATCAAAATAAAGTATTCAGATTTTATTGCAAGAATATTTCAACATGAATTTGACCATTTAAACGGTATTATTTATTTGGATAGAGTAGAGACAAATAAAGATATCATTTCTGAAGAAGAATACGAAAAATTACC
>JAOZTV010000122.1:5118-8621 GCA_029939015.1 Candidatus Aminicenantota bacterium | reverse complement strand
AAAAAATGAAAGATGGAATAGAACCATTTCCAAATGTTATAAAAAACAATAAGGTTTATCAATTAATTGAAAATGAGGAAACAGAAGAGTGGGAACTTCATGTTTCTACAGTATTATAATAATTAAACCTAAATTGAACTCAATTTAGGTTAATAAAAGAATTAATTAAAAAAACAGGAGGCAGAAGTATGATGTTAAAGAGAATTGATATAAATATTAAAAAAAAAATATATCCACTTGAATATATTGATATTGTAATTGTTTTATTTTTGGCGTTAATTATGTTCTTCTTAATAAATTTAATTTAGGTGTAAAAAATGGATACAATAATAATTAAGATAGGGAAAAAATATTCATTTATTAAAATTAATGAAATAAAATGGGTTGAATCTGATAGTGGATATATAAAGATTCATTCAGATAATAAAAGCTATATTGTACGAATGACTTTACAGGATTTTGAGTCAAAATTAGTTTCAAATAATCTTATAAGAATAAGTCGTTCCAAAATGATTAATATGATAAAAATTAAAGAAGTCATAGATTCAGAGAAATCAAATGATTTTACTGTAGTCTTAAATGATAATACTGCTCTAAAATGGGGAAGACGATACAGGGGAAACTTCCCTGCTCTCCTCATAATAAAATAACAGGAGACATAATAATGATTAAAGAAAATAATAAATTCAAAAAAAAAGGTCAATTAAATTTGGAGTTCGAACCGGTTTTAAATTCACTTATTCTATACTATATTAAACAAAATAAAAAAAAAGAGAAGTCTGCATTAAAAAATTTTATAAGTCTATTGGAAAAAAATTTAATATATTCAGTTTTAGATATTACTAATGGTAATCAAAAGGTTGCTGCTGAAATACTTGGGGTAGGAAAAACAACTTTAAATGAAAAAATCAAAAGATATTGTATTCCACTTAATGACTTTAAATTTGATATGTCGAGTATTATTGAAAAAAGAGTAAGATTATTAAATAGTATCTAATTATTATGTTAAGATATATTATAATTCTATTATTTGTTTTAGGGTTTCTAAACAATTATCTAATCGGTATTTCAATACCTGTAATTCCCGATATTGATTATGTAAAAGAAGTAATAAAGGGGTCAGGATTGAAGTTTTCCAACCCGTATATATTAGAATTAAAACAGGATGAGGGAGGGATTATTTATTATGGAAGTTATCATAATGTCAACTTAAATCATCCTCAGTTTAATGATATTGAAAAGAGATGGGACAATTATAAACCTGAGATAGCTTATAGTGAAGGACAGGTATGGCCACTTATAAAATCACGCGACAAAGCAATTAAAAAGTATGGTGAACAGGGATTATTGAGATATTTAGCATATCGGGACAGGGTTAAGATTAAATGTATTGAACCTCCAATAAAAAAGGAAATCAAATATTTGAGAAAATTTTACCCAATGTCAAAAATCAAAATTTATTATATATTAAGACAGTTAATAATTAGCAGGGAAATATTAAAGAGGAAGATAAGTATAGATAAGCATACAAAGTTTTTAATAAAAAAAAATCATAAAAATATTTTCAAAAATAGATACCCAAGGAATTATTATGAGTTTAATTTAATTGTAAAAAAATTATTACCCGAACTCAAAGATTGGGAAAAAATAGATTCAAAATATTTTATGGATATAAGAAAACCAAATAACTGGCTTGCAAGAATGAATGTATTTGTTAATAAATTCAGGGATAAACATATGGCAAAAATAATAAACAAAAGTCTAAAAAAAGGGGAACGAGTATTTGCCATTGTAGGGAAAAGTCATGTTGTAAATCAAGAGAACAAGCTTTTAAGAAAACCAAATTTTACGGTAAACAGAATACAAACATTTGAATAATATCCAAATATATGAAGACTTTGTAAGTTTTCACAATTAATATAAAAAACACTCAAAACACCCCTCCTACCAGCACGGGAATAATTCTACAGTTCAGTTTAACTTTTCAGTATTTGAATTATTTTTAATAAAAAAAAATCAAAATGGAATCTAAAATGCATAATATATAGTGAAAATAAAATGCATGAAGGAGGAAATATGAAAATGCAAAAAACATTTTTTGTGATTTTGTTAGTGGTTTTACTGTCAACATTTATTATGGCACAAAATTCAGCAAAAATTACAGGTAAAGTATTAACAGCAGATGGGACTGCAATTCCCGGGGTTATGGTAACGGCAACAAATCCAAAAATGATAGGTAAAACAATTGCTATTACAGATGAAAATGGTGTTTACCGTCTTATGAACTTGGCAGCCGGAACCTATAAACTTGTTTATGAGCTTGAAGGTTTTGCAACTATGGTCAATCCAAAAATTGCACTCGGTCTTGAACAAACACTAAGAATTCCAATAACTATGGAGTTAAAAAAGCTTAAAGAAGTTATTATTGTTAAGGGACAGATTCCATTAATTGATGTAAAGAGTGCAGCACAGGGTATGAATTTAAGTAAAGAAACATTTAACTCCTTACCAAAGGGAAGAGATTTTACAAGCTTAGTAACAGCAATTCCAGGTGTAATAGATGAGCCTACACTTTCTGGTATCTCAATTGATGGAGCAAGTGGTGCTGAAAATGTATTCTACATTGATGGCGTTGATGTTACTAACCCAGTATATGGAGAACAAGGGCAGGAGGCATCTTTTGACTTTATAGAAGAGGTACAGGTAAAATCGAGTGGTTATATGGCTGAATTCGGTGGTTCACTTGGTGGTGTTATCTCTGCTGTTACTAAATCAGGAGGAAATACATTCCATGGTGATATTACGACATATTATAGTGGTACGGCTTTGAATGGTTCAAGAAGAGATAGATTGCAATTGGATGCTGATGATGAAACGAAAGCTACATGGTACACAGATGAACAATGGTATGGACCTGTAAAGGAATCCAGACTTGAAGCAGGTTTGAGTCTTGGCGGTTATATACTTAAAGATAAGGTGTGGTTTTTTGGAGCATTTATGCCAAGGCTAACTAATTATAAAAACCATGTTGTTTATAATGATGGTGCAGGGACAAAAGACCATGTAACAAATACAACCAGCTTAAACTATATGATAAAACTTTCTGCCCAGTTATTAACAAATGTAAGATGGTCAGCATCTTATGTTAATGATTTCTATAAAAGAAGGGGAACTGATGCAGTTGATAACCGGGATTATGGACCTTATGGAAACTATAATACCGACTTTGATGCTGCTGGTTACGACTGGCCTAGTTTTTCTGCATCTAGTTCACTTGATATCACTATTGGAAATAATTCTATACTAAACATCAGGGGAGGTTGGTATCAACAAAACAAAGATAATAATCAATTACCACCATTTACAGAGGCAAGATATTATTTTTATGGTGAAAATACAATGTATCCAGAAATTCCTGCAGATATGCAACATGGTAACCGTTGGAGAAACAGAGGTTATTATGACGGTCAAATGCTTGTTATGGAATTTGCAGAGAAACAATC
>JAOZTV010000122.1:0-5018 GCA_029939015.1 Candidatus Aminicenantota bacterium | reverse complement strand
TATATTCAGGATAGTTGGACAATCGGAGAAAAACTAACTTTAAATATTGGTGTAAGAACTGAGTCAGAATATATTCCATCATATTCTCCTGATCCTGCATATAAGGATGCAAAACCGATTAAATTTGGTTTTGGTGATAAAATTGCTCCAAGATTTGGATTTGTTTATGATGTAAAAGGAGATTCTTCTTTCAAAATATTTGGTAGTTATGGACTATTTTATGATGTTATGAAATTACAGATGGCAGGTGGAGCATTAGGTGGAGAATTATGGACATCTTCTTATTATTCACTTGATGAATGGGACTATTCTTTAATCAAGATAGATAGCAATCCTAATACTTTTAGAACTACAAAAAACTGGCGACCTACTTCATTTGAGTCAATTGACCCCGATATGAAACCTATGTCTCAACAGTCAATCTCTTTAGGATTTGAGAATAAACTAAATGATGATCTTTCATTATCAGTTAGATTTGTACAAAAACACCTCAGGTACGCAATTGAAGACATTGGTGTTTTGGTAGATGGTGAAGAAGAATATTATTATGCTAATCCAGGATATGGTTATTCAAAATTGATAGCTAATGGAGGAAGATTTGAGGATGGTTATCCAGAAACTCCAAAGGCAAAGAGAGAATATTGGGGCGTAAATATTGGACTTGAAAAACGATTTAGTAATAATTGGATGGGTGGCATTTCTTATACATGGAGTAGATTAACAGGTAATTATTCAGGACTTGCAAGTTCAGATGAAATTTATTCAGATGGAACAGGGAGAAATGACCCAAATACATCAAGAGGTTATGATAGTTGGTTCCTTGCATATGATAAACAAATGAATCCAATTGATGGAAATCTTGCAACTGACAGACCTCATGTTTTTAAAGCGTATGGAAGTTATATCTTCCCATTTGGTCTAACCGTTGGTACTGTTGTAAATGTTATGAGCGGAACTCCAATAACAGAAGAATGGACAGTCTTTGATATGGAAATGTTTCCAAATGGAAGAGGTAATCTTGGAAGAACTTCAATGTTCTATAATGCAGATCTTTATGCTGAATATAATATGAATTTAGGGAAAGCAAATTTACAATTTAGTGTAAATATAACTAATGTATTTAATTTTAAAATAGCAAGAAGAATGGATCCATTAAGAAATATGGATGGTGAAAATATACCTGTCAGCTATGCTCAACTACTTGATAATAGTTGGGAATACCCTGTAGATATGGAACCAAATCCAAGATTTGGAATGGAATACCTTTATACAGAACCTATTTCAGCAAGATTAGGACTTAAATTATCATTTTAATAAAAAAGTTAATTAGTTGTTAATAAAGCCGCCCTTAGGGGTGGTTTTTTAACTTAATTATGAAAAATTATATTAAAAAAGGAGAAAAAAAATGAAAAAATTTTTATTAGTATCAATGATACTGATGTTTGTTTCATTAATCAGCTTTGGTCAGTCAGGGACTACCGGAGCGATTAAAGGAATTGTTAAGAGCTCAGATGGAGAAGTTTTACCTGGTATTCTTGTGACATTAACAAGTCCATCAATAGTTGTAAAAAAAATGACTTCTATTAGTAATGAGAGTGGCTTATATCGTTTTATCGGTTTACCACCAGGTGTTTATAAACTCACTTATGAACTTGAAGGGATGAATGTTGTTGTGCGAAATGGAATTAAAATTAACATTGGAGCAACATCAAGAATTAATGTTGAAATGAGCCTAAAAACTATTCATGAAAATATTGAAGTAAAAGGACAGGCACCAACTATTGATACACAAACTACAACAAAATCAGCAAATATGGATTTGAATTTTCTTGAAATGGTCCCTGCGTTAAGAACTCTATCTAGTTATTTTAACTTTACACCTGGAGTAACATCACGATCTGCTCATGGTGGAAGTGTAAGAGATACATCTTATAATCTTGATGGACTAAATCTTTCTGATCCTGTAGTTGGAACACAGGGAGTCTTCTTTGGCTTGGATATCATGGAAGAAATTTCTGTTTCTACAGGTGGATTATCTGCCGAGTATGGACAGACAAGAGGTGCAACCCTCAATGTTGTTTCAAAATCAGGTGGTAATGAATTCAGTGGAACTGCAAGTGCATATTACAGACATGAAAGCTTACAGTCAGATAATACAAAAGGAACACCTTTAGAAGGTGAAACTAGTGGTTATAAGTATGAGTTAGAACCGGGTGTTACACTTGGAGGACCTATTGTAAAAGATAAACTCTGGTTTTTTGGAAATATCAGCTGGAACCAGCGAGAGCAGTTTGTATCTGGTTTTCCTTATGATAAAGAAACAGAGGTCCCTTCAGATGACAAAAGACCTTATCCATATTTAAAATTAACATTTCAACCTGATCAGAAAAATAAATTTACCGTCTCATTTAACTATTCAGATATACTAAGGGCTAATAGAGGGGCAAGTAGGTATGACACAGAGGCAACAACTTTCAAACAATCATCTCCAACCTATGTTGGTAATTTTCAATGGATGCGTCAATTTAGTTCTAATATGTATATGAATTTAAAAGTTGGTGGATATTATAGTTTATTTGATATGGAGCGAAAAAACGATACTGCAAAATTGTATAGTTATGATACAGGCCGGGATTCGGGAAGTGCAGGATATTCAGATTTCAACGCAAGACATAAAATCCAGGCAAACCTTGACACAACTATTTTTATTGATAATCTTGCCGGTTCACATGAGATTAAACTTGGTGGAGAATATATGTATGTCTGGGAAGGCAGAAAAATGACAAGAGCTGGAGAAGAGGATGGGCATGGTTTCTATAATTATCAGAATTATGAGTATAATGGATTACCATATAGATCTTATTGGAGAGCACTTGTTGATCAAAAGTCGGGTATGATGAATGCTGCTTTATTTATAAATGACACATGGAATATCTCATCTGCTTTAACATTAAACTTAGGTCTTAGATTTGAACATCAGGTTGGAATTATTCCTGAGCAGGGAGCTTATCCTGAAGTTGGAGATTTTGGATTTATTGGATATTCAAATTATTCATGGGATAGAAATGTAAGTTCATCAGAATCAGTTATGACATGGTCAAATTTTGCTCCAAGAGCATCTATTATTTATGACCTCTTTTCAGATGGAAAAACTCTGATTAAAGCAAGTTATGCAAGATATAATGCAGGAAATTTAACTCAGTATTTTTCAGGTCTTAATCCAAATGGATTTATTACTTATGGATACAGGCTTAATGCAGATGGTAGTAACGCCTATGTTAATACAATAAATCTTCCAACGGCAAATGTATTAGGTTGGAAAGATCATAAAGTGAGTGCACCTTATATGGATGAGTTGACCGTTGGATTTGAAAGAGAATTATTCGATGACTGGTCAATAAGTATGAGATACATCAAAAAATGGGACAGAAATCTATTAGAGGATGTTGCAGTAACAAATCTTGATATGGATGCATTGATGGATGATGGTGAATTTAACTGGACAAATTATACTCAGGTAACAACTACAGATCCATACGATGGAAGTACTGTTACTTTTTGGAATGAAATTGACTCACTAAGTCCAACAGATTATGTATTAGTAAATCCACCAGGAGCTAAGAGAGATTATGATGGTGTTGAAGTAGTCGTAAACAAAAGATATTCAAACGGATGGCAATTAAATGCATCCTATGTATATGGCAAATCAAGAGGAACAGTAGGAACAAGTTTCAGCGAAAGCACATCAATAACATCTTTATATGATAACCCGAATGCACATATTAATGCAGATGGACGTTTTGATTATGAGAGAAGACATCAATTAAAATTAACAGGTGTGCTAAGAGGGCCATGGGGTATAAATCTTGGAACATATTTTAGATATTTATCAGGTCAAAGATATACAAGAAAAATACGTAGTTTAGATGTTGGACTTGATCTAAATCAGGGAAATACAACAATTTATGCTGAAAAAAGAGGTTCACAAGAGCTTCCTGCTTTAATGACACTTGATCTGAAAATTGAAAAATCAATTAAACTTGGTTCAATAAATGTAAGAGCATTTGTTGATATTTTCAATGTATTGAATAATAATAAAGCTTCAGATGTATATGATATTTCGGGGCATTCTACATTGATTTATCAGGAAATGACTTCTATCCAATCTCCAAGAATATTCAGATTTGGAGCAAAAGTAGAATTTTAACTAAGTAACACGTTTGAAAAATATTCACAAAAGGGGAAATGCATTTGCTTTTCCCTTTTTGTGTAAATTTAAATTTATAAAAAATTAAATTATTTTATATTTTATTGCACAAGCTCTTGTGCTAATAGTATCGCTTCTTTCATACTTGATGGATTTGCGATGTCTTTTCCTGCAATATCAAATGCTGTGCCATGGTCTGGCGAAGTCCTTATGTATGGTAATCCTAGAGTAAGATTAACTCCTGAATGAATGTTTAGAAGTTTGAAAGGAATTAATCCCTGATCGTGATACCAAGAGATGACTACAGAATTTTTTATTTCTTTAGCTTTTAAAAAAACTGTATCAGGCGGGAATGGTCCCTCTATATCCATCTCTTTTTTTAATACTGAGACTGCTGGAATGATTTCATTTTTTTCTTCAGTTCCCATAATACCATTTTCGCCTGCATGAGGATTTAGGCCTGGAATGAGAATTTTAAATTTTTTTTTTAAATTTTTAATTAATTCATAATTAACAAATCGTATAAACTCAATTATTTTATCTTTTTTAATCAATGGTGCAACTTCAATTAATGGAATATGTATTGAATATAGAATTGTACGCATATTTTTTGACCAGAATGCCATTGCATACTTGTTAATACCTGCACTCTCGGCAAGATAACCTGTATGTCCCTTATATTTAATACCTGTATTTATCCAATTCTCTTTTGAAATAGGGGCAGTAATTAAAGCATTTATTTCCTTTTTTAAAGCGAGTTCAACGCCGGTTTTAACAAATTCATAAGAAGAATGAGTCTTTGTTGTAGAAG
>JAOZTV010000438.1 GCA_029939015.1 Candidatus Aminicenantota bacterium | reverse complement strand
GCCTGCAATTCTCTAAATTCAGCATAACCGCATTCACTTATATTCCGGGCATTTCCATTAGTTCTAGTATTAAAACATTCACAAATATAATTTGAAGCAAATTCATATAGTCTTTCAATATGTGAAATCACAATTGTCTTACAATTGATCTTACCATTTTGAATATCCGCTGAAATTGATAAAAACTCCTGCCAGGAATCTATCTTAATTTGATTGACTGATAGATGATTCAGTTTATCATCCAGGTTTAAAAATATCGGATCAGGAAATTTACTGGCAATAGTTGACAGTCCAACCTTACCAGAGCCATATAACAATATTACATATGGATCAATTAATTTATTCTCATTATTTTTCATCTTTTTAGTTCTCCTTACCGGTTATTAAGCCACCGGTTGGGCTATGTCTAAAAACTGTGGTTCAGCATACTTCCAGTAATCAATCTCATTCAATAATAAACTGTCATTAATTGAAAGTAATGGATTATTGCAATAACAGAAGACCTCAAGATAAGACATATCTGTTGCAAGCATGTCTGAGAAATCTTCTGTATCCATCATTGTCAACAGTTCTTTCTTTGAGAAGCTTTTATTACTGTCAATCATTTTTACATCCATAACAGAGTTACAATTCTGGCAAATAAATTCAGACTTTGAGTTTTTATTTTGTCCCATTATAAACTCTCACTCCTAAAACGACACAGCCGTTGCAATCTCTTGTTCAACAGGAAACCTCACTCTTACTTCATCCATGAGTTCAGAGTTTGCTTGCTTTAACTTATACAAACCACTGTTCATAATAACTTTTTCAGGACGCTCTGAATTACATAATTGATAATATTCACACTGTTTAAAATAATTGTGGCAAGCTGACGGATTTTTAGTGTAATTACCTAAGAGTCTTACTCTGGTTATCTGTTGTTGCGACTGCCATAGGTCAAGCAAGGCTGAGTTTAATTTATGGCTGGTAAGTCTAACAAATTTCCTATGATAACGGGATTCATCTGCCATTGCCATTCTCACACGATCCTCAAATTCTGCATCTGTTTCAGTCTTTTTCTGCCTTATTGCAGGCTTCTCAATTACATTAAACATTACACCAACAACCTTTTCTTTTTTCTCCTGCCTGATATAGTTGGCATATAATAAAGTCTGATAATCCATTTTCAATTGCTCCCAGAAATTATCATCTGCCCTTGATGTAGTTTTACTTTCAAGTAGTACAAGAGAGCCAATTGGAATATCTTCCATTTTAGCTTTTGTTCTTACTAATAGATCCAGTTTACCACCGAAACTACATGCTCTTGATGAACGTCCAGAAGCAGGGTTTTTTATTGAACCTGAGAGGTTCTTCTCAACTTCAACAATATCAAAGAGGTCAAAGTCATTGCCATATTGGAAAGGATAGGAATCAACTACACCCTCAACAAAACCTCGACCCTTTGGAGACAAGCCCGGTGTTGCAAAATTATAAAATGGTTCTTTCTTATAGAAACTTTCCAGATACTCATGCACAGCAGACCCGACTTTCAAAGGCTCTGAGTCTTCTACAGACACAATTCCTCTTAGATATCTCCAGTTATACTTCATAGAGCATGTCTTAAAAGTTTTAATTGCTGAATTTGTCAACACCAGTTTTTCTTTTGATTGTTTATCCATTATATCCTCCTCTGGTTAGAAAATGTCTTCCTATCTCATTGGCAACAATAAGCCTCCGTTGTTTATGAACTGTGTACTGAGCAATTTTGATAAATAGATTAAGTAATTGCCAATGTGAGTTAACAGGCTCATTATAAGAAATTGAATATAGATGATCCTCCAATTGGTCAATAGCAGTTTTAACTTTGTTCTCATCAACATTACTTTCTCTCAATATTCTGCCAATAAGTTTATGCACTTCTTTTTCATGATGAAGGTTATACTCATACTCTCCATCAGAAACAATGACAGGGATCTCGCTATACTGCATGACTCCTGCAATTATAGGAAGAAGTGTTTTAAAAGGCATAGCCTTGAACATTGAATATGGAATGATCTTGGTATAGGTCTCAGCTTTAGCTTTCATCACAATATCACGAATATCAGTTAAGGCTTCACTATTAATAGATTCGTTCAGGAAATTATGTATGGTACGCTTAAGGTTTCCCATGGACTTAAAATGTTTAGCCTGGAACTGGGCAGTCCTCCCTTGTATAGGTATAACAACCATATTTGAACAAATCATCCTAAAAAGTCCTATGAGTATCTCAAGCTTGGAATTACCATCATAAGAATTTTTCACTACAATTTTTGGTTGAAGTCTCCCGCCATCACTCGAATCAGACCCAAAGTCATTGCCTGTATTCACATTATAAACAAGGTTGAAGCGTTTGTTCTTAAGTACACCTGACAGGTTAAGGTCAAGAGATAGA
>JAOZTV010000437.1 GCA_029939015.1 Candidatus Aminicenantota bacterium | reverse complement strand
TGAAAATCAAGAAATTCACAGTCAAAGAGAACTGGAGCAGACCTTAAACCCATTTGGGTTTAATAATTCAGGTATTGAGTTTATAAAATCACTAACAAGGTCATCAGTTTTCTTCTCTTCATTTTCTGCGGTATTATAATTTGGAGAAACTTTTAACTCAAGGAAATTATTGAAATTTTTCCTGACTTCATAAGAAAATCTTTTAAAACCATCAATAGTCTTGTTTTTTTTATACCATCTGTTTATAACAATATCAATTGATTCATAAAGAATATTTTCAGGTATCCGTTTTATCCACCAGCTATAAAGTACATCAAAATCAGACGAAGTAATAAAAAACGATATTTTATGCTTTTCGCTAAGATAATTAATTGTTTTAATTAAATAAGAATAATCTTCACCTTTAGTCATTTTTATCTAACAATTCCTTTAGTCCATAGAATAATAAATCTGGTTGGAACAAATCAATTTCTTTAATTCTATTTTTAAAAAACCTTGATAGCCCACCTGTAGCAATAACCTTTGTGTTATTACCAAGAATTTTTTTATATTCAGATATTATATGACCTATTCCGCCAATGCAGGAATAAAAAATTCCACTTCTGATACTGTCATTTGTATTCTTTCCTATTATTACATTTGGTATCTTAAAATTAATTCTATCTAATTTGGCTGTATTATTTGATAAGCCCTGAATAGACATTTCAATCCCAGGAAAAATAGAGCCACCAACAAAATTATAATCCTTATCCATTCCACATACTGTAATTGCAGTACCCGAATCAACTATAATAAATGGTGGTTTATAAAAATATAGTCCGCCTGCTGCACCAGCAATTAGATCGGCTCCAAGTTCTTCAGGTTTATCAATTTTTATATCAAAGCCAGTTTTCATTTTATAATTAACAAAAACAGGAGTAATTTTAAATAATTTTTCAAGCGTGGTTTTAATCTGATTATCAATTAATGGAACAACAGAAGATACTATTATTTTATCGCCTACACTTAATAATTTTCTTTTTATTAAACTTTTAAGATATTTTTCAGTCACTTCAACAGGGGTTAATAATTTATTACGAAAGACAATTTTATCATCATCAAATATCGCAACACCAACGGCAGTATTACCTACATCAATTGTTAAAATCATACAGAATTATATAATATTTTTTATAAAAAGACTATATGTATTAATAAATCTTATTTATTATTAACAAAAGGCTTAATTGAAATTTTCCTTACTCACTCCACAAAGTGGACATATCCAGTCACATACTTCACAAAAATACTTTATCATTTTACAGCCTACATTTTTTATTTTTATTATTAATATTTAATTTTGTTGACAAAATTTTATAAATATACTATATTAAATAATAACAATTATTGTTATTGCATAAAATAAATTTTTATCGATTTTTTTATTGCAAAATTTGATAAAGATAAATATAATTAAAAATGGAGGAATAAATGAATACAATATTTGACCCGAGTGAAGTATTTCAACTTGCAGTAAGAATTGAAGAAAATGGTGAAAAGTTTTACAGAACAATGGCAGATAAATTTAATGATGTTGAAATAAAGGAATTGTTTACTTATCTGGCTGACGAAGAGGTAGGACATAAAAAGTTTTATAATGAACTTTATGAAGATTTTAAAACCTATGATCCCCCTTCAGAATATGCAGCAGAGTATTATGAATTTATCAAATCGTATGCTGACGAAGTCATGTTCAATAAAGAAGATTTCGAAGAAAATATGTCAAAAGTCACAGATATAATTTCAGCGTTGGATTTTGCTATAGACTCAGAATTAAATGCAATCCTGTACTTTTCAGAGATGAAAAGGATGGTTTTAAAAGAGAAAAGAGATATTATTGATAATATTATTGAAGAAGAAAGAAAACATTTTATTAAACTTTCGAACATGAAAAAAAAAAGGAGTAAATAAGATGAGCAAAGAAAAATTTAATAAAATAATTGATTTTGCAATAGAAAGAGAAAAGGATGCTGTTAAATTTTATAATGAATTACAGAAGGACTCTTCTTTTGCACCTAATAAAGAGTATTATGCTAAACTTGAAACTATGGAACAGGGACATGTAAATGCTCTTGAAGAAATTAAAAAAGATGTAAGACAAAGAGAGAATCTGCTAATACCAGAAGTTGAGAATCTACATATCTCGGACTACCTTGTTGAACCAAGCTCTGAAGGAAAGTTATCATATCAGGATATTATCATTCTTGCTATGAAACGAGAAGAAAAAGCATACGACCTGTATTCAAAACTCGCAGAAGAATCAAAAGATGATCACATAAAAAATCTATTTTTAAAACTGGCTGGTGAAGAGGCAAAACACAAAAACCATTTTGAAAAAATATATGACAAAGAAGTACTCTTGGAAAATTAAA
>JAOZTV010000436.1 GCA_029939015.1 Candidatus Aminicenantota bacterium | reverse complement strand
ATATTCCAACAGAGTATTTTTATCTCATCCCCAATTGAAAATGTTTTATTATTATTTTCTAAATTTGAATAGTTCATTTTTTCAACATCATCAGGAGAATAATTTAAAAAGTAAACTGAAAGCAAAAACAATGATATTAAAATTATAATAATTGCTATTGAAATATAAAAGTTTTTTTTTAATTTATATTTCATCCCTAAGTTGTCCAATCTTCTATTCTTATATTTTTTATTCTCTTTATCTTATTAATTTTTTTTTGTTTTTAAAATGAATTTCATTTGCATTTTTGGAAGTTACAACTTTTTCCCCTAATCTTTTTTCAATTCTATTTTTTGCTACTTTTGCTGTAGTACCACCTTCTTTGGCAATCTCTTTACTCTCATAAAAATTAGTTGGATTCTCTTTTTCAGAAATTTCTTTAGTGGTAGCTTCTGCTAGCATGTTAAGAATTAACTCAAGGTTTGTCATATTATCTCTTAGATTTCCTTTTTTTAAACTTTTTAGTTTTTTATAATCTTTAATAGATTTACCAGACCATGCTTTAGTTATTTCATTAGTTAAAATTGCATAATCACTTTGTTTTTCAATACCTACTCTATCCCACTCATTAGTTAATTCTTTTCTAACTTCTATAGTTTTTAATCTTTGATTAATCCAATCTTTGGAATATCCTTTCTGTAAATAAGTTTGCATTGCTCTATCAATTGTAAGTTCCGGATCTTCTGTTTCGTCAATCCTTTCTCGACCAACTTTTGCAAGCCACATTTTAAATGGTTCTGCCTTTTTAGATGGGATTGTCTGTATTAGCCTCAATAATTGTTCAGTATCAGCAACATCAGTTTTATAATATTTACCATCTGATGAAACCATTTTCAGTTGGTTACAATTTGTAACCGACTCATTGCCTTCTTTTTTAAGACGATGTTTTAATACTTTCCAATAATTTCTTGCACCCTGAAAATCATTATCAGTTAGAATCGTGATGATATCAATTATAGAGAAATTCCATTTTTCTTCATCTTCATTCCATTCAACTCTTATTTGTTTATCATTAAATAACCTTATCGTATCTTTTTCTTTTGACATTTTGTACTCCTTTTTCTTAACAATACATAATCTAAGAATTTATTTCGTTTTTATTAATAAAATAAACGCTTTAATAAAAATATTATATTTTTAACTAAAAAATTTGTCAAGAAAAACTCCAAATTTTTCCATATTTAAGCTGTTTTTTATAATAATAATTTTGTTTTCAATAAGGCTAAAATTCATCAAATAGCAAGAATTAAAACATAAACACTCCGTCCCCAAAAATTATAATCCTTGAAATCAAAAATTTTGAACCACGCAATTGATTAAATTCTTGATTTGATTAAATTCTTGATTGGCACATAAATAGCATTAAACAAGTTATTTATTTAAAAAGTTGAAAACATTTAATATTTATAGTATATATAATAGGGAGTTAAAAAATGTTAAGTTTAAAAGAAATAAAACCTCAATATATTACTAATGAGACAGGCAAAAAAACAGCTGTAATTATTCCAATTTCTGATTTAGAGGTATTAATGGCAGATATGAGAGACCTAGCTATAGTTGCAGAAAGAAGAGATGAACCGAGTATTACTCATGAAGATTTAAAAAAAGAATTAAGCCTAAATTAATGCCTTAAGTTTTGAAAAAATAGAATGCCCTTGTATAAAATAGAATGGAAAAAGTCAGCTGTTATTCCTTTTATAGAATGGCAAAATATTTTAGAGGCTATTGAAGAACTTGATGATATAAGATCTTATGATAAAGAAAAATCAATTGAAAGCGATGTAATTCCTTTTGATCAAGCTATTCAAGAAATCCAAGAAAAAAAATTGAATTGATATATTCAATAAATATTACAAGAAGAGCACAAAAAGAATTATTATCATTTTAGTTGGACATAGAAAAGATATTTATAAAAAAAACAAGAAGTAAAAATGTGAACCTCAGTCGGCAAGACATTTTCCGTAATATTTTTTGGCAAAAAAGAAAATTTTCGATTTTTTGATTGGCACATAAGTCATTAAAAAAAAATAATTATTTTGGTTGAGATTTATTTTATTTAAAAAAGTTGACATTTTATACATATTTACGTATATATGTATTGAGGTATAAAAATGAAAAGATTAAATATCACGATTGACAATGATTTATATGAAAAAGCAAGAGCTATAGCATTTGTTAAAAGAGTTAGTGTATCACAGATGATTCGTAATTCACTTTCAGATTTACTTGAAAAATATAACAATAAAAACATTGACCTTCTTCTATCTGAAAAAGATGAAGATAAATTATTAAATATCTTACAAAATGAAGAATTTATTTCATCTGATAAAGCTAAATCTGAACTTGGTTTATGAACATACTATATAGTAAATCCAGTTTATCATATA
>JAOZTV010000121.1 GCA_029939015.1 Candidatus Aminicenantota bacterium | reverse complement strand
TCCTATGCCTTCTATTGTATAGGGCTTTTTTATAAATTTTCCTGCTCCGAGCCTTTGAACTTCTTTTACATCTTTTGTTGCAGCATATCCACTGACAATAATTGCTTTTTGATCTGGATTTATTTCTTTAATTTGTTTATATGTCTCAAGTCCCCCTATACCTGGAGGCATTATCATATCCAGAACAATTAAATCTGCAGTATTGTTTTTTAAATATTTGACAGCTTCATTGCCACCTGAAACTGTTGTAACAGAATATTGTAAATTTTTAATTATTTTATAAGAAATAATTCTCTGATCTTCATCGTCATCAATTATAAGAATTGATTCTCCTTTTCCTTTAAAATCAGTCACATTTTTAACCAAACTTTTATTTATAATGCCTTTTTTTACCGGAAAATATAGATTAAACGCTGTGCCTTTTTTTTCTTCACTTTTAAGAAATATAAAACCATTATGTTCATCAACAGTACCTTTTATTACCATCATTCC
Organism: Candidatus Aminicenantota bacterium; assembly: GCA_029939015.1. Lineage (GTDB taxonomy): Bacteria > Acidobacteriota > Aminicenantia > UBA2199 > UBA2199 > JAOZTV01. The sequence continues at coordinate 8,249 of JAOZTV010000121.1, read as the reverse complement.
AAGACCTGTTCCGCTTCTTCCCATAGTTTTCTTGGAATAAAAGGGCTCAAATATTTTTGGTTGATCTTGCTCTGAAATCCCTAAGCCATTGTCAGAGACAATTAACTCAATATAATTGCCATTTGCCTTTTTATTATAACCTTTAATTGAAATATTATTAAAATATTTGTTCTTTGTTGAAATTTTAATTTTACCTTTTGTCGATATGGCTTCGGCAGCATTTATTATAAGGTTCATAATCATTTTTGATAAGTGTATGGCTGATGCTAAAATATTGTCTAAGTTTGCAGACAAATTATATTCAACTGAGACTTTTGGATAGGTTGATTTTAAAACATTAAACTCCAGACTTTTCAAGTAATCTTCAATAATATTATTTAAGTTTACAGTTTCAAGGTTTACAACCCCGCTTCTGCTCAAAGTTAATAAATCTTGAACAATATCAGCTGCTTTTTTGCCGGACGTCTGCATTCTTTTAATATATTTTTCGACTTTATTGTTTTCTTTATTGATTGGTAGCTCTTTAAGTATTATATCGGGATAAGAAACGATACCACTTAAAACATTATTTAGATCATGAGCGACACTTCCTGCCAATTTTCCCATTGTTTCTAATTTTAAAGATTGTTGGAGTTTGTGTTGTAACGCTGCCTTTTCTTCTTCATTTTTTTGTTTTTCAAGGTAAAGTTCATCAAGGTCTGATTTTATTAAAGTTATAGCATCGTAAACCTGATAAAATGGGTGTGTTGCATCTTTTTTATAATTTTTATTAAAGCTATCACTTTCCCAATCTATTTTCCCAAGAAAGACTAGGAATTCGTCTATATAATCTTGTGTTTCATTTGATATGTTTTGCTGTACTACTTCTGTGTTTATTATAGTATTGTTTTTTTTGATAAATTCCAAAACGTCATTGAAATCCTTAGCACTTTTAACATTAAAATTAATAAATGGTTTAAAAAACATAGCCAGAACTTCGTGTAATCTATTAGATCCATAATAAACATAAGATTTAAAGGGGAAACGTTTATAGATTGATAGTATTTTTTTTAGATATATTTTTCGGCATTTCCTTGTTATTGAGACATTATTCGCGTCAACAACATAATAATACTGGCCAGTTAAATTTGCAAAATTATCTTTTATGAACCTATCAAGATATTCAAATACTTTAGGGGTATGTTTAATATCTAAAGTTCCTTTAGATACAATATGAAGAATATTCTTATTAATAATTTCATGACGAACAGAATAATCATCAAACTGAATATCCCAGGTGTAGTTATTAGGTGTAATTTTTTTTTTATTATCTAATTTTTCAAAATCTTTCTTTATATTTAGTGTTTTTAGTGCCAACTCCATTGCTTCAACATAGTTTTTAGTTACATGAATATCAAAACCAAAAAAATTTAATTTTTGCCCAAGTTTTAAACTTAAGCTTAATATAGGGTTGACGTTATAGTAAATAAGTCCCTTCATTTTTTTTAAACTTTTCATAAACTTGATATAATATTTCCTACTACTCGTAGTAGAGCTAGTAAATTTAGAAAAACTTTCAATATAAACAAACGGTTTGTTGTCAAAGTTCTCATTAATTATTTTCAAAGCAATATTAAGAGATTTTTTAATACTCTCAAGATTAGTAGTTCCAATAGCTTCACCCAATAGGATATTGTTTTCAATTATTCTATATGAAACACTATGCTCTTTTGAAATGGTAATATTTTCCCATTCTGGATGAGTGGTAATATTTAATCCTGTAAAAGGACATTTACTAATTATTGCATCATTCACATTAAAATCCTTCTTATATATTTCAATATAGTAGTTTATAAAAATTTGAAAAAGAAGTCAAAAATTATTTTTTATGTTTAGATTTTTGTTTATTCTGTATTGTTAAATAAATTGAAATTGCATTTAGAGATGCTGGGGTTACTCCCGGGGTTTTTAATGCTTCTAAAAGGTTTTTTGGTTGTTTTTTAGTTAATTTTTGCCTTACCTCTGTTGATAGACCATCAATTATGAAATAATCTGTGTTTTCTGGTATTGGTTTGTCCTTTAAGCCTTTCATTTTTTTTATTTCTTCATCTTGTATCCTAATATATCCGGCATATTTTACACTTGCCTCAATATAGGCTATGTCCTGTTCATTTAATTTATTTGATAGCTTTTCTCCATATATTTCTTCAACCTTTTTCAAATTATGTTCAGGCATTTTCAATAAGTGCGCAAGAGAGAATCCCTTATTCTTATATTTTGCTTTTATAGTATCCAAGTTTTTGACAATTTTAAGTCTCTTATTTTGTTTGGCTTTTTCTCTTTTATAATCCTTTTCAGTAATAAGACCTAATTTATAAGAATATTTACCCAGTCGTTCGAAAACATTATCTTCTCTTAATCTAAGCCTGAACTCAGCTCTTGAAGTAAAAAGCCTGTATGGCTCATCAATGCCCTTTGTTACAATGTCGTCAATTAAAACACCTGCATAAGCTTCACTTCTATCTAATATAAATGGAGACTCTCCCATTATTTTTAAGACAGAGTTAATACCTGCAAGCAAGCCTTGTACTCCTGCTTCTTCATAACCGGAAGTACCATTTACCTGACCTGCAAAATATAGGTTTTCAATGTTTTTGCTTTCAAGTGTATGCTGTAATTGAGTTGGTAAAATGGAATCATATTCTATGGCATAGGCAGGTCTCATCATTATTGACTTGTCTAATCCGGGAATTGCCTTTAAAATTTTTTTTTGTATAAATACAGGAAGACTTGAGGATAGACCATTGACATAAATTTCCTTAGTTCTTATTCCTTCGGGTTCAAGATAAATATGGTGCCTGTCCCTTGCAGGAAATTTTACTATCTTATCTTCAATTGATGGACAATATCTTGGGCCAATACCTTCAATAATGCCAGAATAGAGTGGCGATAACCCAATATTATCATTTATTATGTTTTTTACTTCTATTGTTGAATGCCCTAAATAACAGGTGACTTTATTATAGACTTTTTTTTTTGTGAACATTGAAAATGGACGGGCAGGCTCATCACCTCTTTGTGGGTCAAATTTTGACCAATCAATTGAGTCAGAATGCAATCTCATTGGCGTTCCTGTCTTCAACCTTGTTGTTTCAAAGCCTAAACCCTGTATGAAATCAGCAAGATGTGTTGACGATGGCTCATTTGTTCTTCCTGCATTATAGATTGTGTTTCCAATATAAATTTTTCCGTTCAAAAATGTTCCAGATGCAAGAATAACAGCATCGGCATCAATTTTCTCACCCTCTATTAACTTAACACCAACAGCTTTATTATTCTTTATTATAATTTCTGTAATAATTGATTGATATAGTTTTAAATTTGGAACATTTTCAAGTGTGTCCTTCATCCAAATTCTATATAAATTTCTGTCATTTTGCGTTCTTGTTGCTCGAACAGCTGGCCCCTTACTCTTATTCAATATTTTAAAATGTATTCCTGATGCATCGGCTACTCTTCCCATAAGTCCGCCAAGCATATCTATTTCTTTTACAAGATGTCCCTTTGCAATACCGCCTATTGAGGGGTTACAAGACATTTGCCCAATACTTTCAAGTTGAATTGTAACTAAGACAGCCTCTACACCCATTTTTGCAATTGCGTAGGCAGCCTCTATTCCTGCATGTCCGGCTCCAATTATTACTACTCTCATTTTCCTATACAAAATGTAGAAAATATTCCATTCAAAATATCTTCTGGGGAAACTTCTCCGGTTAATTGCCCTATCAGATTAAGAGACTTTCTTATGTCTTCAGCTAGCAGTTCAGTATCTGAAGTATTTTTTCTATTGACTATAATACCCTTAATAACTTCTACAAGTTTAGATAAGATTAATTTTTGTCTATGATTTATAGAAACTTCAATATTAAGGTCTTCTATCTTTTCTGTTAAACTTTTTAAATACTCTATAATAAGTTTGGTATTTTTATTCTCTTTTACTGAAATTGGGTTTATGTTTTCTGTAGGAAATTTTTGTTTAAATGCTTCTAATCTTATACTATCCGAAATATCCTCTTTATTGGCAATAATAAGATGGTTTTTGTCTTTAATCAAGTCATAAATTGCCATATCTCTCGAATCAGGTTTTTCTGATGCATCAAGAACAAAAATTACTGCATCACAATTTTTTACCTTATCAACACTTCGCTTAATGCCTTCGTCCTCTATTATTCCACTTGTTTTGTCATTAAATCCTGCAATATCTGTGATTTCAAAAGTAAAACCATTTAGGTATATCTTCTTTTCAATATAATCTCTTGTAGTTCCTGGTTCAGATGAAACTATTGAACGATTTTCCATTACCATATTATTAAATATAGATGATTTTCCAACATTGACCTTACCGGCTAATACAATTTTAAAACCTTTGTCTAAAATTTCATTAAATCTTGATGAGGACAACACTTCGCTTAAATAATTATTTGTTTTATCTAATTCCTCTATTATTGGTTGTTCTTCAAGATAATTATCCTCTCCAAACTCTATTGAGGATTCAATAATTATTCCCAGTTTTGTAATAGATTTTTTTATAGAATTGATAGTGGCTGAAAGTTTTCCTTCAAGATTATTAAACTTCATCTGTAAATTAAGCCTTGAATTGGAATTTATTAATTCATTTATTGATTCAGCCTGTATAAGGTCGATTTTCCCATTTTTAAAGGCTCGGTATGTAAATTCACCAGCCATTGCCTGCCTTGCTCCCAGGCTTGAAATAGTACCAACTAAGTCTTCAATAAGAAATGGGTTTGAATGTATGGATAATTCAGCCACATCTTCTCCTGTATATGAATTAGGAGCCTTGAAAAAAGTAACTAAGCCATCATCAATAATATTCTTACCATTTGTAAAATGACAATATTTTGCTTCTCTTGGTTTTAGTTTTAAATTATCAGCCTTTATAATTCCCTTTAATATTTTGGACGTTTTATTACCGGAAACTCTGATAATTGCAACACCAGCTCTACCTGCTGGCGTTGCAAGAGATACAATTGTTTCCTCATCCATTTCGTACTTTACAGGATTATTTTTTTGATATCGTGATAATCTTTAAAAAATTATCACCTTCACTTTCAGATTGAAGTTCAGGGAACCTATTTACAGTCATATGAACAATTCGTCTTTCAAACGGATTTAATTCTTTCATCTGTACAGGCTTTCCTGATTTTTCAATTTCCTTTGCATGTTTATTTGTAATGGAAGTTAATTCTCTTTCCCTATTCTTTCTAAAAGCTTCACATTCACAATAGATTTTTTTCCCTATTGATTCAGAGAACAATCTATTAAGGAGATATTGAAAGGCGTTTAGCAGGTTCCCATTTTTATAAAGAAGCAGTCTATAGTCTTTTCCACTATAATTGACTCTTAAAAACTCATCCTGCTCCTCAAATTCAAATGATATATCAAGCTCCATCTCATCAAGAACATTCTCAATAAAACTCGATATAGTGCCTTCTGTCTTTTTTGCAGCCCAGGCATTAATATAAATTTCTCTCTTTTTATGTCCAAAATATTTTGTTTTACCTGTAACAATTTCATACCTCAGATCTTTCTCTTCAACATCAAGATCCTCTGCTGCTATTGCTATAACATCCTTTAGGGAATTCGAAAAAAACTCTTTTTTCTCAATCATATCCTCTTTACTCCCTTTTTCTTTTTAGCAGCTTTCATTTCTTTATCTGTATCTTTTTTTTGTTGATATATTTTTTTGTTAATATAATGTTGTTGCCCTAATTGTAAGAGATTGGATACGAACCAATAAAGTGTAAGTCCACTGGCAAGGTTCATTACAACAAAGGTTATAACTATAGGCATCATATATGTCATCATTTTTTTCTGATTTGCATCGCCACCTGATGGAGACATTTTAGCCAGAATAATTTGAGTAAGTCCCATTAAAATTGGTAAAACATAGTAGGGGTCAAGTTGAGATAAATCTTTTATCCACAATATCCACTCTTCGTGTCTTACATTTATTGCATTTCTAAGAAGCATAAAGAATGCAAAAAGAATTGGCATCTGGAGTAACATTGGAAGGCAACCGCCTGCTGGATTGACCTTTTCAGTCTTATATAAGGCCATCAACTCTTCATTCATTGCCTTTCGTTGAGCAGGGTCTTTCTGGTTTTTATATTTCTTTTTAAGTGCCTTCATCTTTGGCTGAATGGTCTGCATTTTTGCCATTGAAACACTTGATTTATATGTAAGCGGGAATAATAATAATTTTAGAAAAATTGTAAAAATTACAATTGCCCATCCATAGTTTCCAAAATTAAGAATTTTTTCATATATAAAATTAATTCCTTTTAGCATTATTTTGGCTATTGGAGCAAACCAACTGAAACCATAGTTGATTACTTGATTAATTTCTGTAAAATTAAATTGCTCTGCGGTATTTGCCAGAATTCTTTCTTCTTTTGGTCCCATAAACACTTTTGTAGGATTGGTTGCGATTAAATAGTTTTTTCTGGTTTTTTTTCCTTCTCTATCAATTAACTCATCAACATAGGACATAATTCTTGCATCTCTATCGCTTTGATTAAATTTGAAAATAACTGAAAAATAAGTTGTATCAAATGCTCCCCAATGAAAACGATAACCATTTGCCTTTCCAAATGGCATATATCCCGGTTTCATTGATTGAAATGTAGCGTCTTCAACATCTGTCCCATTAAAACCTTTAAGTGTATACATCATACTCTCAGGGCGTAAATTATTACCAAGTTCCGGTCCAAAAATGTATGGTGCAGGGATTTTTTTCCCATTGGTAATTATTTCTGTATCAATACCAATCACATAAGAATGTTCATAAATTACAAAGGTTTTTGATACCTGAGTTGCACCTTTAGTATATTTGAAAATTAATTTTGTATTATTATCATTCTCAATTTTTTCAACCTGATAAAGTGTGCTATTAGCGTCTTTATATATATTATTATTAACATCCCTGTCATCGAAAGTTGAAAAATGGAATGGAAGAACCTCGTTTTCTGTACGAGCCTGTTTTGAAACCAAATCCAGATTGTTTTTTTCAGGCTTATTATCATCCATATATTTTTTCAGGACAAAAGATTTAAGAGCAGCACCCTTATTAGTGAATTCAGCAGTAAAATTTTCACTGTCAATTTTTATTAACTTAATAGTTTCTGCAACCTTAGTTTCTGCTGTTTTAACAGTTTCAGTTTTATTATTTAATACTGTCTCTTCTTTCTTTTTTGCAATTGGATTTACAGGTACTTGCCTGTTGTCGTTAGTTTGCAATTGGTTTCCGTTAATATTTTCTTGAGTATTAACATTTGTGATATTTTTATTTGCCACCTGCGGGGGAAATAACATTTGATATCCAATAATTACTACCATAGACAGGGCTATGGCTAAAATTAATCTTTTTGTTTCCATTTTATTTTCACCTCAAAATTTTCAGGTACCGGGTCCATTCCACCTTCAAAAAATGGATTACATTTTAAAATTCTTTTTGTCCCCAGATACGTTCCTTTAATTGCTCCATGCTTTTGAATTGCATGATAAGCATACATTGAACAGGTAGGGTAAAACCTGCAATTATTTCCGAGCATTGGTGATATAAATTTTTTATACCCGCCAATCATTAGCATAAACCCTTTTTTAATCATTTTCTATAATTGATATTTACTAAATCGTCTTTAAAACGGTTTTCAATATAGCGATTGTCTTCCCTAGTAAATTTTTTTTTCATAACAATCCAAAGGTCAAAGTTTGATTCTAATATACCTGAATTCAATCTAAATAATTCCTTTAATCTCCGCTTAATATAATTTCTTTCAACGGCATTTCCAACTTTTCTATTTATAGAGATTGCAAATCTTGAATATGGGAGATTTGATTTTAAAAAATAAAAAAAAAAAAATTACTCTTGATTTTTTTACCCTTTTTTAAGAGATACAAAAATTCCCTCTCTTTTTTAATCCTTTGAGAAGGGTAAAACCTGAAAGACATTATTGGCTACTATACAACCAGACGTTTTCTACCCTTTTTTCTTCTGCTATTTAAAACTAGTCTTCCACCCTTTGTGGACATTCTTTCTCTAAAACCATGTGTCTTCTTCCTTTTCCTATTATTAGGCTGAAATGTTCTTTTCACAATAACTCCTTTATTTAGGGCAATTAAAATTACCCATCAATTTGAATTTAAGTACTAATATATAAAATTTTCGACTATTTGTCAAGTTTTTGATT
>JAOZTV010000435.1 GCA_029939015.1 Candidatus Aminicenantota bacterium | reverse complement strand
TATATCTCTTAATTGCAGTGGGTCAAAACCATCAAAGGGTTCATCTAAAATAATAATTTTTTTGTCATTACAAAGTGCAGTATAAAGTTTGACACGTTGATGCCATCCTTTTGAAAGATGTTTGATTTTTTTATTATAGATGGTTTTAAGTGAGAGACTTTTTAATAATTCTTCATCTACGAAATTTGCAGATGAGTGATAAAAAGACAGAAATTCATCAACATAGTATTCAGGGTAAATTGACATATATTCAGGCATATAGGATATGTTTTTCTTGATTTGCTTAAAATTATCTGTTTTTTTTTCATTTATAAAAATATCACCAGAGTTGGCAAATTCAAATCCTGAAATGATTTTAATTAAGGTTGATTTTCCTGCACCATTAGGACCAATTATACCTGTAATTGAATTTTCTGGAATTAGAAGAGAAATATCATTAAGTACCTGATTACCCTGATAAATCTTTGAAATATTTTTTAATTCTATCATTTTAAAATAATTTCAATACTACCAGCTTGAAACAGTTTTTAAAGGCTTTATAAACACGTTCCCATTTAGCATTAAATGTATCGTCTATAAGATATATTGCAGATTTTTTATCCATAATTAATCCTTCAATGACTTTAAAGCCTTGTTTTTTATTAAAGATTTTATTTGAGTTATAGCTACTTTATTTAATTGAATTAGTCTTTCTTTTTGTGAAACACCTTGTTCTATGAGCAAGGCATTGATACTTTCCATATTGCTTAAAACTACTAGCTGTTCAATGCTTGCATCATCACGCATATTTTCTGCCTTGCCAGCAGGTAGGTCTTTTATATTAGGATTGGTTTCTTTCCATTGCTTGGCTGTTATACCGAATAGTGCTACATTCAACAAATCAGCTTCATTTGCATAAACAATATTGATTTGGGATTTAGAAATAAATTCTGGGATGATATTCTCTTTTATAGCATCTGTATGGATTCTGTAATTTACTTTAGCCAATGTTCTTTGAAGATTCCATTCTAATTGCAAACGGTTACTTTCTTCTTCTTTTAAACGTTGATATTCTTTTACTAATAGAAGTTGGAATTTTGGGCTAATCCACATTCCAAAATGAAAGGCAATATCCTTATGACCATATGTTCCACCATATCTACCTGCCTTTGCTGTTAGCCCAACCGCATTTGTAGATTCTATCCATTGTTTTACAGATAAAACATAATTATTACTACCTGCTGCGTTTTTAATTGTACCGAATTCGGTATAATTAAAATTAGGATTATAAAGAGCTTCCCACTCTCCCAAATATTCTATGGTGCTTTTTAAACTCAGCCATTTAATAATAACAACGTCTTGTAGTTGACTTCGTGCCATATCAGTTAAAGAAATATAATCTATCTTGGCTTGTGCCAATATTGTAATTTCTTTCCCTTCAATATTTATTGTTTTTTTTTTACTCATGCCTTTAATTATTGGGGTCGATTCGACCCTTTTTAAAATTTTTTAAATTTTTCAAATTAATTTAAAAAAAATATTACCATAATTAATTTTTATTGTAAATCAGAAACCCAAGTTTAAGAAATACTAATTCTACCATCTTGCAAAATGCTCTTCTGCTATGCCAATTTGATCTTTTATGTAAATTTTTTCTCCCTCTGGTAGAATGAAATATCCATTATATAGACCTATTGGTTGTGAAAACTTACTCTTTATTATTCCTATATTTATATTCTCTTTTCTTATTTCTAAGGGTTTGAATGCCATATTTACCATTTTGTTTTTTGTTTTGATTAGCCAATTGTTTTTGATATTTTTTCTACTGTACTCAAAAATTGCCTCTCCTGTAAGATGTTTTTTGCCATCTACCCATAGTGCATTCTCATTAATTATTTTATGTGTAATTGGCGATACAAGATTTAAACCAATTAGCCTGCCGTCTTCTGATAAACCACTCAAACTTGACCATAACCATTTCCAATTATAATCATGATAGCCAATAGTATGGTCAATTACGGCAAAAGAATTTTTAGGATTTAGTTCATAAGTTTTATCTCCTGATTTTACCCATCCACTTGCAGAAAGTCCTGCAATTTTATGGGTAAAGGCAAATTTGTCTTTAAATGTTGGAAAGGTAACCTGATGCGGTTCATTAATTGTTATATCTTCTAATATATTTATATCCGTTGTAATTCTATCAGATTTAGTTCTTACTGAAATAATTACCTTTTCAATTTTGCTTTTTACATCCCAATCCATTTTAACAAGGTCTTGTTTTTGACTAAATACAGCAGTCCCCTTAGATAAATTATCTGTAATAATACTGGCTTTTCCAAGGGGACTTTTACCATTATATTCTGTGATTTTCCCTGTTTTTCTTTCGTAAAGATAAACAAAAGTGGTTCCAAGATATCCTGTATCAACGACAGCAATTCCCATCACAATATCCGGAGAAAAAAC
>JAOZTV010000003.1:22942-28403 GCA_029939015.1 Candidatus Aminicenantota bacterium | reverse complement strand
TCAATTTAGGTTAGAGAATTTAAAAATAAACCCTGAAAGAAGAGTATAGTATTGATGGGGAAAAACCAAATTCTGATGTTGGGACTATAGGGGATGGAGGCATGAGACTTGGAAGAATTCTTGCTTTTTTACCAATTGCGAAATAGCCACCTATTGCAAGGTAGATATTTTGGGAAATATTATACTCAATTGTTGGAGAGAATATTAACGATCTGTCTTTTAGATTATAGATTATCAATCCGTTAATTGGAGTTAGGGGTGTCAATGTATAGGTTAATCCAAGATTAATATAATGTTTGCCTGAGAGGTATATTGATCCCTCTTTAAATTCCTGAGATTGTGTAATGGTAAGATAATTATTGGGGTTATTTTCTCCAAGTGAGTTAAAATGGTATTCTACAAATCCGTATGTTTTATTAGAAAAACTATATTCAAGTCCTGTTGATAGTCTGAAATAATTTCTTAATTCTGTGTTTTGTTGATTAATAATCGAATCTCCAAATATGGACGACATTACATAAGCTCCCTCTATCCAGAAGCCTGAACCTCCAATTGCCCCTGAAATATCAGCTCCAATCATCAAATTATTATAAAATTTTATCAGAGCAAATGAAACATCTGAGTTGAATAATTCTGTTTTTCCTCTAATAAAAACTGCATTTGTCTCAATTTTTAAGTCATTATTAACAACGTATCCAATGTCAAATTCGCTCATATCTCCAATAGGAATTCTAACTCTTATTGCATCAACACCTCTCCTTTCTTCTTTATCTAGTTCGTTAAAAGTAAAGGGTGACAGAATATCTGTCGGGTTTATCACTCTTGCACTTCCCCAGGCTATGGGTTGTCTTCCTATAAATATATCTGCAAAATCTGTTTGAATAGTTAATGACAGTCTGTCTAAATTCTGATATATTCCAAAACCTGTTGATTTTTGAATTGTCTGCGGATATAAGATTTCATTTAAGTCATCTAACCTATATTCTGAGCCAAGTGTTGTGTTTGGAAATGCAGAGCCTGAAAATAATAGAGGATCTTTAATAGTAGGACTGAAATCATAAGCTGCTTCAAGACTCAGAGTTGAATTGAATTTTATTACAGTCCTTAATTGGAGATTATTACTAACTGCTCCGATTGTTTTATTAAACTCTTCAAACATTCCTGACATTTCATCGGGAAGGCTGAAAACTGATAAAAATGATTTATAGTAGCCATTAATTTTAATTGTCGTTTTTCCATTTAGGTTAATTATTAAAACAAAACATATTAGTATAAGAATTATTCCTTTTTTCATAGTATATTTATCTCCTAGTAATATTAAGGCAATAGGCTAGAAACAGGCAGTAGGTAATAGTAGGGCTTATTAACTACAAAGAGCTCTTATTAAATAATAGGTTTTCCCTATTCCCTATTGCCTCTTGCCTATTGCCTTTTATTTAACCTCATCACTCTCTATCTTTCCATCCTTTAATGTTATAACTCTGTCTGCTTTTTCCATTATCAAGGGGTCATGAGTAGAAAACAGGAATGTCATATTTGTTTCCTTATTTAATCTTTTCATCATATCCAATAATCCATTGCTTGTTTTAGAATCAAGATTAGCAGTTGGTTCATCAGCGAGTATTAATGTTGGATTGGATACCATTGCTCTTGCAACGGCAACTCTTTGCTGTTGTCCACCAGATAATTGAGGGGGAAACCTATTTTCAAAACCAGTAAGCTCTACTTCTTTCAGTATTTGACTTACTCTTTCTTTTCTCTCTGACGCTTTTATTCCCTGTAACATCATAATGTACTCTATATTTTCCTCTACTGTTAAAACCGGAATAAGATTATATGATTGGAAGATAAATCCGATATTATCTCTTCTCATATCAGAAAGTTCCTTGCCATTCATTTTTCTCAAATCCTTGCCATTTAACATGATGTCACCATCAGTAGGGCTGTCTAGACCAGAGATTGTATTTAAAAATGTAGTCTTACCACTTCCAGAAGGTCCAACTATTGCGGTAAATTCTCCGGATTTTATTGTCAGATCAATTCCTCTTACTGCTTTTACTTCGATACCGTTTCCCCTATATGTCTTTCTTACATTTTTAACCTTAATTATTTCTGCGTTTGTCATTTTTTTCTCTCCTATAAACTTTTTCTTAATGCCTTTGTAATAGACATTTTTCCTGCAACATACGCAGGATACATCCCAACTATTAATGTGAAAACAAATACAGCCACTGGATATAATAAATATTGTCTAAGACTGAAAACAGGATATAACAAATCGCTAATCATTGTACCTGCCATCTCAATTCCCCTATAGTCTATTCCTGTTTTGGTTAAAATATAGGTTGTTATCATACCCAATATTACACCAATTAAAATACTTATAATAGATAGGGCCCCGGCTTCAAAGATCAATAATTTTCTTATACCGGATGGTCTTGTTCCTACAGCTCTAAGAACTCCCAATTCAAACATTCTCTCAAATAACGACATAAAAAGGGTGTTGATTATTCCAAATGTTATCATAGTAAAAAGTATCATTGCAGTAACAAAAAGGCTTATTCCAGTCATATCAAATATTGCCTTTAATTGAGGTAATAATTTGTCCCATCCTACAAATTCATTTCCATTTTGTGATAAGTTATTCCATACACTTAGGTTTTTATTTGTAGAGTGTTTAATATCATAAAATTTAACTGCAATTTCATGGATTTTATCTCCAAGGTTAAGTAACTGCTGTGCCTTATTTAATCTGATAAAAGCCATTCCTGAATCCATCTCATTAATATTAAAACTGTAAATACCTGAGACATAAAACGCATCTTCAACCGGTCCTTCTTCTTCATCTAACATTTCTATGTCTTCATTTTCAATGTCTTCTAAATTTTTATCAATAGTTTTTTTGTTTTTCAAGCCATTTACAGTTAATATTACCCTGTCTCCAATAGTCACCTTAAGTTTTTCAGCTAATTTAGAACCAATTACTATGTCACTTAATTTTTCACCTGCGAAATATTCTCCTTTTCCATTTTCTACAGCCTCATCAATTTTTGATATGTGTTTTTCAAGCTCAGGAACTATACCATAGAGGATAACAGGATTAATATCCTCGGCAGATTTTATTACACCCATTGCTATTGCTCTTTTTGAATATTTATCGATTAATTGATTTTTTTTGATTTTTGATATTGCCGAATTATGATCTATAACAGTCTTTTCAATATCAAATTCCTCTCTAAAATCATCTCTATGTAATTGCGCTTCTCCAAGAAATGATGCAGTTGCTGATTTTATCATATTCTGCTCCATTCCAAGCATAAAGGCATCTGTTATAATGAGTGATGCTAAGCCTATTCCTATTGCAATTGATGCAATAATAGTTCTTCTCTTATTTCTGAAGATATTTCTCCAGGCTAATTTTATATAGAATTTCATTTTATCTTCTCCATCAAAGCTGCCGACACAGTCGGTCTTTTTTGAATAGTTGATTTATATCTAAACATTTTAAAATGACCTCATTGATTTTGCCGGGTCAATTTTTGCTGCTCTTAAGGCAGGGAAAAAACCTACAAATGATGCAGTAAAGAAAATAGTTATTGCAGGTATTACAAAGCTTCTTAAATTTACCTCTCCTTTCATAGTCTCAATCATCATCCCTCCATAAGATATAGGTTCAGGTATATTATATCCGTATTTTGCCATTAATGAATTTAAAATAAAACCTATTCCTGTTCCAATAATTACAGAAAAAATTGCAATTATATTTACTTCAATTAAAACAAGGCTGAATATCTGTTTAGGTTTTGTGCCGACTGCTTTTAATACACCGTACTCTCTTGTCCTCTCCAACACAGACATTAAAACTGTATTTAATACTCCAACTGCTACGATCAGAACAATAATAAATAACATAATCCACATTCCGGCCTGGTCAGCTTTCATTGCATCATAAAATGATTTTGCAAATTCTTTCCATGTAGCAACTGTAAGTTCTGTATTATTTATACTTTTACTTATAGAGTGTTTTATCATATCTACACTTCTAATGTTTTTTGTATTGATTGCAATTTCATGGATTTTACCTTTTAATGAAAATAATTTGTCTGCATCCATGAAATGGATATAAAATGCCATCTTATCAGCTAACTCATCACCACTGTCTATTAATCCGATAATTTTAAATTCATCATAGGCTATTGCTCCATCTGCTCCCTGTGACACAATTGTAACCTTTTCACCAATTTTTGTTTTGAGTAATTTTGAAAGTCCAATTCCAATAAGGGTTTCTTTTGAATTGTTTTTAGATAGCGGTTTGCCACCTTTAACAATGTTCAAATTAAAATTTGTTGTTCTATTTTCAAATTCAGGAGATATTCCTATAATTCTTGCCCCTGCACTCTTATCTCTCACAGATACTAAAGCAGATGTATATATTCTTGGAGTATAGGATTCAATCCCTTTTATTTTATCAAATTTTCTAAAAATAATTTGATATTTGCTAATTGACTTATAAATTGATGGATTGTCTAAATAATCTTTTTGATGAATCTGAATATGTCCTGTCTTGTTTTTTGTAAACATATTAATTATATTGCTATAAGACCCATCTGAAAAACCTATAAAAAATGCTGAAAGTACAAATCCGCTAAGCATACTCAGGGCTGTAAGAATTGTTCTTCTCTTTTGCCTGAAGATATTTCTAAATGCGATTTTAAATATCATCTCAAATTCTCTTTCTCAGATTTTTTCTTGAAAATGTTTTTTTATCAATATCAATATTAAATTTTGCATCAGAGTAAATGATAGTTGTCATATTTCCTTTCTTAGTTGTAGAAATTAACTCAATTACAGAGGGAATTTCTTTGTTTCCAAATTTTTTTATATCCTTATATATCATTTCTCTAACAAGTTTACCTTTGCCATCATAAAATTTTTCCCAGAGAGGCAAACTTGAACTTTTGTAAATTGCAAGCATTCTTTTGCCCCATACTATTGGTCTTCCTTTCTTTGGAATACATTCTATATAAACAATATTATTGTCTTGTTTTTCATCTTTTAAATTAACAATTTTGAAATCATAATCCTCAACAAATGTGTACATCTTAACAAAATCATCATTTGTAAAATCAGAACCCATCCATGAACTCATCATCATTGATGGTGGAATCTTCATTATCTTATCAATCTTTGGTAAAAAATTCCACATCTTATTACCAATCTTCAAGGTAGCAATTCCCCTTTCCTTTTTGGGTTCTAATATTCTTAGAAATGACCGCTTATTCCCAAGACTCCAAGATTTTATCTTCAAACTTCTCTTCCAATTAGGCGTCTCAATTTTCATTATAATCTCAGCGTAACTTGAATTACTTCGATAAAGTTCATCCATTTTCTTTACGAATTTTGTTGCATCATTTGACTCTTCTGAAAAAAGTCCCATGTTAAACAATGTAAAACTAATCAA
>JAOZTV010000003.1:12864-22842 GCA_029939015.1 Candidatus Aminicenantota bacterium | reverse complement strand
TCCTTTCAAAACCATTTCAATAATTGTTTCAATTGTTTTTGAAATATTTATTTTTTTTTTATCCAATATCCATTGAACCGTTATGCCGTCAAGCATTCCAACGATTGATGTAGCAAGAAAAAAAGGGTCAATGTTTTTTTTAAAACTTCCTTCTTCTATTCCCGTTTGGATAATACCTGTAATTAGCTCTCTATAGGATATATACATGTCCTTCATATCTTCTTGTAAGATTCCTTTCGCATTATCGTTACGAATGCTATCAGCCCAGAAATCCATCATAATATCAAGTAAATCTCCAGATTTTCCATTAGTTATTACACAAAAAGACCTTAACAGCCCAATAAGCTTATCTTTTGCATTCATATCCGATGAGATAATTTCGTCAAAACCTCTCATCATAGAATTGGTGAAATAAACAAATGCACTATGAATAATTTCGTCTTTGCTCTTAAAATACTCATAAATTGTACCTTTGCCTATCTCTGCAGATAGAGCAATGTCATTTATAGTTGTTTTTGAAAACCCCTTAGAGGCAAAGATATTGATTGCAGATAACAGGATATGTTCTCTTTTTTTTTCTTTGTCAACTATTAAGGCCATCTTTGCTCCTTGACCGACCGTTCGGTCAAATCAATAATAGTATAGTTATTTTGTTTTGTCAACAAAAAAAATTAAAAACATTGAGTTTTTTTTATTTTTATTGTACTCTATCTTTTGAGGTATAAGAAAACATTTAAATAATGGAAAAAAGAGATTTAGTAGACAAACTATTAAAACAAGACAGAGGTAGTCAAAAAGATATATTTAATTCTTATAATTCAAGGCTTTTTACATATTTCAAAATGAGAATTAAGGGTGATGTATATTATGAAGATCTTGTTCAGGAAGTTTTTTTGTCTTTCTTTAATGCGGTCTCCAAGGAAAAAATAATTGAAGATATTCTGATAGGGCCTTATATTTTTGGAATTGCAAAGAGAGTAGTTTTTAATTATTTTTATAAGAAAAAGAAAAAAGATAATATTCAGGAAAGGGCTAATAATGAGTTTAGTGTTTCTTATGATTTTGCTGAAAATGATAGAATTGATACTGAGGATATGATCAAATCCTTAAAGGTTCATATAGAAAAATTAAAAGATATTGATAAAAAAATACTTAAAGAATTTTATTTCAGGGAACAGAACCTTGATGAAATAGCAGAATTAACAGGAAAATCGAAGCATTATATTAGCGTAAGGAAAGAGAGGTTAATAAAAAAACTAAGAAAAAAGATAAATCTTTAAAAAATGAGATATTATTGGATGGTTTGTATATAATACTATGGGAAGTGAGATGAATTGTAATAGTTTTGATAGTCTGATTATACCATACCTCTCTGATAAATTGGATGAGGAAAAAACAGAGCTATTTGAAATGCATTATTTTACTTGTGAAAGCTGTTTTGAAAACCTCAAAATTGCGCAACATTTGAATTCAGGCAGAGTCCCTATTCGACCGGAATTACGACAAAGGGCCTTTGTTTTTAGGCCAATATTTGCACTAAGTTCGTTAATGCTGGCTTTTGTATTTAGTATGATGTTCTTTTTTATAGGTAATAATGGTGCAAGCATATATTATGAAATATCCAAGTTTTCTCCTCCGAATTTTATAAAAACTGAAACTAGAGGAAATTATAATGAAGCCGTTTTTGATAAAGGAATGGAGTATTATAATGCAGGTGATTATAGTTCTGCTTTAGAAAAATTAACAAGAATATCATCAAAACAAAACATAAACTATAAGGTTTTCTTTTTTAAAGGTATAAGTAATCTGTTAACGGACAATTTAGAAGAAGCCATTGATGATTTTTCTATAATAATTCAAAATATGAATCCAGCTTATTTTGATGAGGCAATATATTATAAAGGAATAACCTTATTAAGAATGAATAAAAAAAAAGAGGCAATCTCTACATTAAAAAATCTTTCAACAGATAAATACAGTCCTTTATCAAATAAAGCCATTAACCTTATCAGTAAAATAGAGGCGCTTTAGTCTCCTACCAGAAAACTATTATTACTGGGCATAATCCCATACCCAGTAAGCGTGAGGTTACTTCCTGTGAAGCGTGCCCCGCAGAAAACTCAGAAAGCCTGAGTTTTTGAGGACTTGGAGTAAAAAATTGAGCACAATTTTTTGCGTTAGCGGAATAGGTATCACCGGAAGCGACCTTAAAAGCGTCCACGGATTTATGTTCAACAGTATTAGTTTTCTTAACTTTATCTTATATGTTATAATTTCACATTATGAAGAAATCTATTATTATTAATATAGCTAATTTTTTATTGGTTACTGTTATTATAATTCTATTGGGAATTATTACTGGAATATTCTTTTCAAATCCGGAAAAATCATTAAAAAATATTGTTTATAAAAACACTTTTGACACTTTAAAAAAACTTGAAGATATTCAGTTGGTAGTACCTACAACTATTTATGATGATGAGGGTAATTTAATAAAAGAATTTGCAATAGAAAAAAGAAAAATTGCCAAACAGAGTGAAATACCTGACATACTAAAACAGGCAATTATTGTTGCCGAGGATAATATTTTTTATACACACTGGGGAATAAATATAAAAGGTGTTATCAGGGCTGTTATTGGAGTTCTATCAAATAATCGAAAGGGTGGTGGAAGCTCAATCACTCAACAGCTTGTCTTAAATCTGTTCCTAAAAAGAGATATGACTTTTGCTAGAAAATTTAAAGAGATGTTATTGGCAATTCAGGTTGAACGTAATTATACAAAGGAAGAAATACTTACCTATTATTGTAATAAAATTTTTCTTGGTAAAAATATTTATGGTGTGAAATCAGCCTATTCTTATTTTTTTGGAAAGGATTTAAATGGTCTTGCGTTGGGAATTGATGAATTGAATGAAGAGGATAAAAAAATTCCAGAGATAGAAAAAAGTTTCAGTTTTAAAGTAAGTAAGATAGCAGATGCTGCTTTTATTGCAGGTATCATTCCAAGTCCGAATAACATTTATGACCTTGAAAAAAATCCCGATAATTGCAGGAGAAAACGTAATACAGTATTAAAACGATTATTTGTTAAAAGAGTTATTACTAAGAAAGAGTATGATGCTGCAAAAAAACATCCTTTACCGGTAATAGTTAAAAATAGGAAAATTGCTTATGACGAGTTAGGGGCATATTTTCTTGAAGAAGTAAGGAAAAATATTGAAACTAATTATGGTGGCAATACTCTTTATAAAAACGGTTTAAAAGTTTATACAACGGTAAATATGAAAATGCAGCAATGGGCAGAAGATTCACTAAAGAAAGGTTTGAGAGCTGTTGATAAAAGAATTGGATGGAAGTCAGGTTTTAGACTTCGTAATATCATTGATGAAGAGAAAGATTTATTGTCATTTAATCTTAAATCATGGAACTATTCATTATTAGAAAAAGGCAAAATAATTGAAGGAATTGTAATAAAGATAAATAATAAGAGAGCCATAATAAGGATTGGAAACATAACAGGTATTCTTAAAGCAGGCGATGCAAAATGGACAAGAAATTATCTCTCAAAAATTATGAAAAAGGGAGATGTTGGTTTATTTAAAATAAATAAGATACCTAAGAAACTTATAAAAAATATTGAGAAAAACTCTAAATATATTTCTGAAATAAAAGACATAGGAGATGATAAAACATTTGTATCACTCAAGCTTGAAAGAGAGCCTGAACCTCAGGGAGCAATAGTTGTAATTGAAAATAAAACAGGAAAGGTCAAGGCAATTGTTGGTGGTTATTCATTCGGGAAATCTAAATGGAATAATGCAACTCAGGGGAAACGACAGATAGGGTCAACGGTAAAACCATTTATATATACACTGGCCTTGCTAAACGGTTATACGCCCTCAACCATAGTTGATGATGAACCTTTTACCTATGAGGGGCCATGGGCTGAAGAAGTATGGGAGCCTCAAAATCATGCAGATGATTATGTGGGACCAATTACGTTTAGAAGGGCTTTAGAACAGTCAAGAAACGTTGTTACTGCAAGGATAGCAGAACGGATTACCCCCGAAAGGATTTTGTCCTTTGCAAGAAAATTTGGAATTGCTGAAAAATGGAGGCCGTATATTTCTATATCTCTGGGTGCTTTTGAAGAATCTCCAATAAAAATGGCTGCTGCTTATACAGTCTTTCCAAACCTTGGAAAAAGAGTTGAACCTTTTTTTATTACAAAGGTGACAGAGAGAAATAATAGTATTATAGAACAGAACGAGCCTCAGATCAGGCAGGTAATTAATTCAGCAACAGCTTATTCTATGAATTATTTAATGCAGGGTGTTGTAAAAAGTGGTACGGGACGTAAAGCAAATAGGCTTACATTGAAATATAAAATTCCTATAGGAGCTAAAACAGGTACAACAAATGATTTTACAAATGCCTGGTTTATTGGGTTTACACCAAAGATTACTATTGCTGTCTGGGTTGGTTACGATAAAAAAGTAAAATCACTTGGAAATAACGAAACAGGTTCAAGGGTGGCAGGACCTGTTTTTGTAGAATTTTTAAAACCATACCTAAAAGATATGTATGAAAAAGATGAGGTAATATTACCAACTCCACAGTTTAAAAAGCCACCTGGTATAATAATGGTAATGATAGACAAATTTACAGGTAAATTAAAAGCAGAATCTTGTTTATACCCATTTCTTGAGGCTTATTTAGCAGGTAAAGAACCTAACGAAATTTGTAATGAAGATGACCACGAAAATATAACCGATTATTATGGAGATGAAGAAGAAGAGGAATAGGAAATAGTTAATTAAAATTTATTATTGTTTTTGTTTACTTTTTTTTTTTAATCAAATATAATAAATATGTTGAATAAGAAATTGGAGGAAAAATGGAATTATTAACTGTATTTAAAGAATATAATAATAAAAAGCTTGAAGGAATTCCAGAAATTATATATTCAAATCTTTATGAGAAAGTTTTGAATAAATTTTATTTTGAATTTAATATAAATGGTGATAATTATTTGTACTCACCTATGTACATACAATTGATAGGGGGGAAATTTCCTGAACTTTCGATGTTTATTGCAGACAATGAACAGTTTTTGAACTCATTAAAGGATTACATTCTGAAGTCTCTATTCAAATATAGTGCAATTATTGAAGAAAATTCGTATTATTTGTCCAGTGCTCAAAGTGTTTTTATTGCAAGAATGTCACATAGCAGGGACCATAGATTTGAAGTGAAATTTTACTCTCATTATGAGGATGAATTAACAACAGCCTATAAGGATAAAATTTATATTGGAAGAGATTTTATAAATATTGGTAAATTTGAAAGAAAATATCTTGGCCTAAAAAAATACTTCCTGTCATTATTAGAGCAAAATGAAAAAATGCAGGAGAGGGCAAAACATAAAATAAGATATTTTGATGATTATGAAAAACCATACCTCAATGAGATTGACTATCTTGTAAAAGAAGTTTTCAGAGATTCAATGGAAAGGGTGAAATTATTCCGTGATACTTCAATTCATCTCATACCAACTGCAAGACTAAACGATGTTCTTGATAGTGTGATTTATATTCAGAACCTTATGATTGAAATTAGGGATTTTACAGGTGAATTTGAGGTTAAATTACGTTTGAGAGAGGAAAATGATTTTGTGAAATATCTGACAAAATTTTCAAAAGATTTAAAAGATGCTTTGCAGTATTTAAGAAAATTAACATTTCATCTTCATTATAAGATCTCCAAAATGGAAGTATAGCTAATTTGTTTTATAAAAGATTAAAGGAAAAATAAAAAATATGGAAAATAAAAATATAAGTAATAAAAAATTTACAGATTACTCTTTTACAGATAATCTTCTTGCAGGAATAAGTGATGCCGGTTATGAAAATTGTACAACTGTTCAAGAGAAAACATTTGAGTTTTCTCTAAAAGGTACAGACATAACTGTAATGTCTCAAACTGGTACAGGCAAGACAGCCGCTTTTCTTATTTCTATCTTTGCTCAATTAAATAAAGATAATTCTGAGCAGGGGAATTTAAGGAAAAAAACTTTAATATTATCTCCAACAAGAGAACTTGCTATTCAAATTGAAAAGGAAGCAAAACTTATTGGGAAAAAAATGGGTTTATTAATTGGAAGTTTTTATGGTGGAGTAGGTTATAATAGCCAGGAATTACTTCTAAAAAAAAAAGTGGATGTTGTTATCGGAACACCAGGGCGTATTTTAGATTTTATGGAGCAAAAAAAACTTATTTTAAAAGATTTTAATTTTTTGGTTATTGATGAGGCAGATAGATTGTTTGATATGGGTTTTTATCCTGATGTTCAAAGAATCATTAGAAAGATGCCATCAAAGGAAAATCGACAAACTATGATGTTTTCTGCAACTCTGAGTAATGAAGCGAGAATGATTGTAAGAAATTTTATGGATAAACCTGAAAAAATTGAAATAACCCCTGAGGATATGGTGGTTGGTAATATATCTCAAACACTTTTTCATGTTGGAAGTGCTGAAAAATTTAACCTTATGCTTGGGATAATCAAAAAAGAAGTCCCTAAAAATGTACTTGTTTTTACAAATATGAAAAATGAGGCGATAAAGGTGTCAAAAAAGCTTGAGCATAATGGGTTTGTAAGTTCATATCTTATTGGCGATCTCAAACAGAGTAAGAGAATAAGTACAATCGAAGATTTTAAAAAAAACAAATTGCAAATACTTGTTGCTACAGATGTTGCTGCAAGGGGTCTGCATGTTGATGACCTTGAAATGGTAATAAATTATGATTTGCCAAATGAAGCAGAAAGCTATGTACACAGGGTAGGACGAACTGCAAGAGCAGGAAAATCAGGTAAGGCAATATCTTTTGGCTGTGATAAATATGTTTATAATCTGGATGCAATTGAAGACTTTATTGGAGAAAAAATCCCAGTTGAATTTGCAGATGATGATTATTATATAGAAGCAAAAAAAGGTTTTAAAGATATGGATATGACAGGTACAAAAAGAAAACCTTTTAAAAAAGATAAACCTAGGGTTAAAACTGACAGGAAAAAAGTTACTGAAAAAACAAATGAAAAAAACAATGTTAGAACTAAGGATATAAAACCTAATAAAGATAAATGGAAAGCAAAAAAGGAAGCTACTAAAATAGATAAAAAGAAAAACATTGCAAAACCTAAAAAGAAATATCAGAAAAGGGACGACATAAAGTCATCTTCAACAGAAGACAGATTGGCGTATTATAAAAAGAAATACGGTGAAGATTTTACTATTACAAGTAAGGATGGCAAAACGATTAAAACCACCAAACCTGCAATAGTAAAAACAGAGAAAAAACAGAAAAAGAAACTAATAAAGAGAATAATTTCTTTTTTTAAAAAGTAAAAATATCATCTTTATAGTCAATATTAATAATATTGTCTTTAATAGGTTTGCCCTCAAGTATTATTGTTGACAGCTTATCCTGTATTTCTCTTTGAATAATCCTTTTTAAAGGTCTTGCTCCAAGATTTGCATCATATCCTAATCTTGCCAGGGCATCGTAGGCGTTTTCTGTAAGTTCAATAGAGAAGTTTGAGTCTTTAAGATAAGTGTTAAGAATTTTAATTTGTTGAACTGCTATCTCTTTAATAATATCAGGTGATAGAGGCTTAAAGGTAATGATTTCATCAATTCTATTTATAAATTCTGGTTTAAAATTCTTATAGAGTAGCTTGTCAAGCTTTTCTTTTATCTCTGAGTAGTCTGAGCTGTCCATAATTATTTCTGAGCCAATATTTGATGTCATTATTATCAATGTGTTTTTGAAATTTATTCTCTTGCCTTTAGAATCTGTTAAATGACCCTCGTCAAGTATCTGTAATAAAATATTGAATACATCTGGATGTGCTTTTTCTATTTCATCAAGTAATACAACAGAATAAGGTCTTCTTTTTATTGCTTCGGTTAATTGTCCACCTTCATCATATCCAATATATCCGGGAGGTGCACCTAACAGTTTTGATACAGAGTGTTTTTCCATATACTCTGACATATCAATTCTAACAATTGCGTTTTCGTTGTCAAAAAGAAAAGAAGTTAGAGTTTTAGCCAGTTCAGTTTTTCCAACCCCTGTCGGCCCAAGGAAGAGTAAAGAACCAATTGGTCTATCAGGTGTGCTAATCCCTGCTTTTGATCTTCTTATAACCCTTGAGACTAAATCTATTGCATCATCCTGTCCTTTTACTCTTTGTTTTAATATGTTTTCCATCTTTAAAAGCCTTGTCTTATCGGCGTCGAGGAGTTTTTTTACAGGTATTCCTGTCCACTTTGCAACAATATCGGCAATATCAGCTTCATCAATTACTTCGTTGAGTAATTTTCCGTCTTTCTGTATAATATCAAGACTGTTCTGTATATTGATTATTTCCTGTTCTTTCTCTGGAATATATTTATGTTTTAGCTCTGATGCTCTTTCGTAATTATTTGATTTTTCAGATTTTACCTGTTCGCTTTTTAATTTTTCCAATTCAGTTTTAATATTTGTAATTTTTGTTATAAGAAATTTTTCTTCTTTTAATTGTTTTTCAATTGCTGACTTTTCTTTTTTCAATTCTTCTAAGTCTCCAATAATATTACTCAGGTTTTCTTTGGCATCTCCTCTGTTCTCTCCTTTTAAGACTAATTTTTCAATTTCTTTTTGTGTTATTTTTCTATTAATAATGTCTAATTCTTCAGGATTTGAGTGAAGGTCAATTCTTACCTTTGAAGAAGCCTCATCAATTAAATCAATTGCCTTATCTGGTAGAAATCTGTCCGAAATATATCTGTCTGATAATCTGGCAGCAGCAATTATTGCTGAATCTGCAATTTCAATCCCATGATGTATCTCGTATTTATCCTTTATCCCAAACAGGATAGAAATTGTGTCCTGAACAGTAGGCTCTTTAACAAACACAGGTTGAAAGCGTCTTTCGAGTGCAAGGTCTTTTTCAATATATTTTTTATATTCATTGATAGTAGTAGCTCCAATTGTTCTTAACTCACCTCTTGCAAGAGCAGGTTTTAGAATATTTGAAGCATCAGAAGCACCCTCTGAGGCTCCGGCTCCTACAATAGTATGTAATTCGTCAATAAAGAGAATTATTTCACCATCTGACTCTGTAACTTCTTTGATAACCGCCTTTAATCTCTCTTCAAATTCGCCTCTATATTTTGCACCTGCTATTAGACTACTTATATCAAGTGTCATTATTCGTTTGTCTTTTAAAAGTTCAGGAACTTCATTCTGGGCAATTTTTACAGCGATACCCTCAACTATTGCAGTTTTGCCAACTCCAGCCTCTCCAATAAGAACAGGATTGTTTTTTGTTCTTCGTACTAGCACCTGCATAACCCTTCTTATTTCCTCATCTCTTCCAATGACAGGGTCTATCTTACCTTTTTTTGCATTATCAACAAGATCAATCCCATATTGTTTTAATGCCTGATATGTGTCTTCGGGGTTCTGCCCAGTGATTTTTTGTCCGCCTCTAAGTTCCATAAGTCCTTTCAGAAAGTTTTCATGGTTAATCCCAATTTTGTTTAATATTTTTTCAGTACCACCTTTTTCTTCCAAAATGGCAAGAAAAATATGCTCCGTTGAAACATAGTCGTCTTTAAATTTATCTGCTATTTTTTGAGCCTTATCAAGGCTTTTTCTAAAATCATTTCCTCCATATACGTTAGCACCTGTTACTTTAGGCAATTTTTGAATGCCAGATTCTATACTATTTTTAACATTTTCGACATTAAATCCAAGCTTTTTTATTGTTTCAGGCACAATATTTTCATTGTCAGAAATAATAGAAAATGCTAAATGTAGAGGTTTTATTTCTTGATTACCATACTCCTCGGCAACTTGTAAACTTTTTTCAATTATCTGATTAGCTTTTATTGTAAATTTATCTCTATTCATTTTATACTCCTTTTT
>JAOZTV010000003.1:0-12764 GCA_029939015.1 Candidatus Aminicenantota bacterium | reverse complement strand
TTATAAATATATTGCATATTTGCAATTGAAGTTCTTACTTCATCTCTTAGTTCTTTTGGTTTAATAACTTCGACATTTTCACCATAAGATAGTATGTCGTTTTTTATTTCTCGATAGTCAGATACAAAAAATTTAATACTGATGTATTCTTCTTTGATTATTATCTTTTGGTCTGGTGTCCATATAAGGTTTTCTATAAGACTTTTTATTTTTTTATTAAACCTTAGCTCAACTTCCTGCTTTTTATCACTTACAAAAATACCATAAGATTCGTTTATTCTTTCTTTTACATTATATATACTATCTAAATTTTTCCAATTATAAGGATTATCACTTAGAAGATTAATTTTAGAAATCCTTGATAAATTAAAAAACCTTAAGCCCTGTCTCTCTTCACAAAAGGCTATTAACTGCCAATTACCAGAATATAATAGGAGATGAAGTGGACATATTATTCTGTTTGATTTCTCTTTTTTATTAATAGCCTGATATTCGATTTTTATTTTATAGGATAGTTTTAGAGAGTTTACTATCTCAATAAAAATGTTTGAATCTGGCTTTGAATATTTAGTGTTTTTTAATGAAATTTTACCTTCCAATTCTCCTGGATCCCAGTTTATTGACTTATATAAATCTGAAATAGTTTTTTTTATTGTTTTCTTAATAGTTTTATCTGGAATGGCAGTTGAAATTCTTTCTGCTAATATTAATGCAAGTATAACCTCATCGTCATATAGTTCATCCTGCCAAGGAGGTCTTCCAGTATATTTTTCAGTCAGAAAATATCCTTTCTTATATTGGGATTGGATTTTTATATTATATTTTGTGATAAATATATTGATGTATCTTTCAAGGGTTCTAATATCAACATCTAATTCTTCAACAAGATATTCCTTGCTTAAAAAGTTATCTTGCTCCTTATGATTTTTTTCAAGAAGCATATATAGTTTTTTTAAATTTTCACGTTTTTTATATTTCAATTTAAATTAAAAGTGCTTTTTTAAAAACATCTTGATTTGACGGCTGAAAAACTTTATTATCCCGTCTCTTTTTCCAAAGAAATTTATTTTAAATTCATCCTGTATAAGAAGTTTTATTAATGATTCTGCCGGTTTATTCTTATCAAATTTACCTGTAATAGAAAAACCAAATGAAGCAGGTTTGTTCTCTTCTGAAGATAGCGGTAAAGGGTCAGAACCATTGATTATTCTATAACCTTTTGTTTTAGCATATTTATAAAGTTTGGGAGTACCCCAAAATACAGGTCTTGCACTATTATCACCGATGAATAGATAGGGTGATTGTTTGTCTTTAATAAGATCATAAACTATTTTTTCTCTTTTAAATAGCCATTTACCAAAGCCCCAGGCAAGAACTGCCGGTTTTTTCTGTTTTATTAATTCGTCAATTACTTTTATTGCAGGCTTACCGTCTTCAATTATATTTGTTGTTCCAATTGAAAGGATTTCGATGTTTTCTTTTGTGACAATCTGTCTTCCCTGTATTATATAGAACAATTCAATATTGTCATTTTTAACCAAAAGTGAATTGTCCTCATCTGTCTCAACAAATGAATATCCAATGTTTTTGTAAATGTCTTTATTGTTTTTAAATGTATTAAAAAAATCATTTTGTTTGCCTTCTGAAAACACAAGGATATTTTTGTTATTTTCATTGTCTTTATTATGTTTTGTAAAATTATCTTTGGCAAATTTAAAAAACACTTCAGGAGAGAAATTATCATAAAAATGAATATGTCCGTCTATATAAAGTTTAGTGTCAGATATTGTGTTTTTCATTTTTTCTTTAACCATCCATTTTCTTTATACCAATTATAGGTTATTGTTAATCCCTCTTTTAATGATGTTTTAGGAGAGTAACCCAATTCTTTTTTTGCTTTGGATATATCAAAAGCTCTATCCTTAGTGAAAAAATCTAGTCTTCGTCGAAATAATGGCGGTTCAATTCCTAATGGACGACATATCATTTCACACATAAAGGCAGCAATATAGACAGGGAATAATGGTATTTTAAATTTTGAGACCGACTTATTCATTATTTTCCCTAATAGTATGACTAGGTCATCTAATGGAAGATATTCATTGCCTCCTAAAGTGTATATTTCACCAGGCTTAGTTTTGTTTTCACCTGCAAGTATTATTCCGTCACAAAGATCTTTTACATAGGTAAGATGATAGAGAGCCTTACCCTTACCTATCATTTTAAAATTCCCATTATAAATATGTTTGAAAAGTTTTAAAAACCTATCATCTTCTGGGCCGTATATCCCAACAGGTCTGACGACAACACCATCAATTTTGCCCTCTTTGAAATAAGAGAGTGCCATTTTCTCACCATCCAGCTTTGATAATTGATAATGGTCTCCCGGTTTATAAGGTGCATCTTCTTTTGCTGGAGGATTAGAAATTTCACCCTGAACACCGACAGTACTGCAATGAACAAATCTTTTTACACCTGCTCTGATTGATTCATCAAGTAGTGCTTTAGTTCCATCAAGATTCACTTTGAAAAAAAGGCTTTGAGAAACGCCTTCCTGTCTGTAGAGAGCAGCTATATTATATACTATTTCTATGTCAGATATCTTTCCTTCAATTGATTTTGGGTCTGAAAGGTCACCAATAATATACGATGCAGATTTGCCAAATTTTTCTGTGAATTTTTTGATACTGCTCTCTCTTACCAAAGCTGTAACATCATAGCCTTTGTCTAGTAATGAATTATATAAATGGCCACCTGTAAATCCAGTAGCACCTGTAACTAAAACTTTTTTCATAAAATATACCTCCTTAGTGGATAAAATACAAATATATCTGATTATGAAGCAAAAAACATATGAAATCAAGTGATATATAATAAAAGTGAAATCAATTCAAATTATGTTTTAGGCTCTTTATACTCAGGTAGCAAAAGAATATACACTAAATTATATATTTGAATCTACGCCTTTCTCATGAAAATCTTCTTTCAGATATAGCCAAAAACAGTATTAATAGCTACTAATCTACCATTGCCAAAATTTAATTTTCTTGGATCACTTGTTAATTTATTATAAAGCCTTTCTAAAATATCTATATCGTTGATTTTACTTATTGCTGTCATCTTAAATTTGTAACCTATTATTTTACGTTGAATGGACGAACATTTTGTTCGTCCATTCAACGTATATATTATTAAATCTTAAAATCCTAATTCTTTTAAAATATTTGTTGCTCCTGCAAATTTTTCTGTGATAAACATTACGTATCTGATGTCAACAGAAATTGTTCTCTGTAGTTTTTCATCATACTGCATATCACTTGTCATTGCTTCGTAGTTTCCGTCAAAAGCAATACCAATGAGTTCGCCTTTTGCATTTAATACGGGACTACCACTATTCCCACCTGTGATATCACATTTATGAGTAAAAGCTACTGGTACATCTTTTAAAGGCTTTGCACACCATTTCCCAAAGTCTTTTTTAAGATATAGGTCTTTTAGTTTTGCAGGCATATTAAAAGGTTTTTTACCTGTATTCTTTTCAATTACACCACCAAGTGTTGTAAAAGGTGCATATTTAACTGCATCTCTTGGGTTATAACCTTCAACTGCTCCATATGTAAATCTGATTGTTCTATTTGCATCAGGATACATATCTGAACCCTTCCATAAATAAAGAACATTGATATAATCTTTTCTTAATTCAGTAATAACAGCATCAAATCTTTCGGCTTTTTTTCTTAATGCTTCTGTTTCAGGATATAGTTTTGCTGCAAGGTTAATTAATGGATCATTTAGTTTTAGCAGATCTTTTTGTTTTTTATTATAAAGGCTCTTAGCAAAATTAACATCACTTAGTTTAGTTTTAGCAAAAGCATCATCAACAAATTTATCTATTGCAACATCTCCACCTTTTAAAATGAACTCTAAAGTTTTAATTCTCTGCTCACCTTTTAAAAGGTTAAGTCTCTTTAGACCAGCCTTAAAAAGAGCTTTATCTGCTGACTCATCATAACTCATATATCTATAATGTAATCTTGAAACTCCTCTTTTAACTCTCTTTTCGGAAAATCTCGGGTTTTTTTCTTTTTTTGGTTTTGCTCTTTCCATTATGGTGCCGTAAATACCATTTGCAATTCCCATTAATGTCCCGTTAAGTCTTGTTCCAAGTCCGAGATTAAAATCATACACATAAGTTTCTCTTTTTTTATCATACTCAGATTTAATCTTATCAAGGATATGTCCGTATTTTTTATAAAGTTTATCGTCTTTCTTTAAAAAAGCTATAAGTTCTTTTTCAAATTTTATTTTTTTATTTATAAAATTTGTTCTATGCATTCCTTCAACCTTACCCTGCCAGTTTTTCATTGCATTATTCAAACCTTTTGAAAGTCCGGAAACTTTGATTTTTGTCATCTTGGATTTTTTTCCAACTGTGTCAAGAAGATCAATTGTTTCTTTTAATACTTTAATCGCATTTGGATAATATAAGTCAAGAGTGTATGACAATGCACTTGAAGTTCTATATCTTGTAGTACTTCCAGGATAGCCCATAATAAATGTAAAATCACCATCTTTTAAACCATCTTTTGCAATCTTAAGCCATTTTTTAGCTTTATATGGAACATTATCTTTATGATATTTTCTTCCTGAACCGTCTGGCGCCATATATATTCTCATAAATGCAAAATCACCTGTGTGACGTGGCCACATCCAGTTGTCAATATCTCCACCGTAATTACCAATAGCTCCTGGAGGCATAAATACAACTCTGATATCATCATATCTCTTATATACATAGAGTACATACTGTTTACCGTTGTACATTTTTGCAACTCTTGCTTCAATGTCAGATTTACCTTTTTCAATTTTATCAGTAATTTTTTTAATTTTTCTTGCTCTAGCTTTTGCTCTCTTCACTGGGTCTTTGATTTTTCTGCCAACTTTTAAGATTTTCTTAGAAATATCTTTGGAATACTGAAGTAGTGAAGCAGAAATTCCAGGACCTTCGATCTCTTCTTTATAGGTTTTTGCAAGAAAACCATTAGTTAAATAATCAGTTCCTTTTGTTGATGCCTTTTGAACAGCACCAAAGGCTACATGATGATTTGTTAATAGCAGTCCATTTTCAGATATTAATTCTGATGTACCGCCGCCAAGTAGTACAATTGCATTTGTCAGTGAAATCCCATTTGGATTATAAACTTCACTTACCGGGATTTTTAAACCCTTTTTTTCTAGATTTAGTTTCTTTATCTGATCCAATGTCCACATTCCTTCTTCAGAATGCAGTGAAACAAATAAAAAAGCTATGATCATTGTGATAACAAAAAACTTTTTCATGCTTTCTCCTTTTATCTACTCTGTAGATATATAATTTATAATATTAATTATACGACATTTTGTATTAAAAGTCTTTCAATTAGTCAGACCAAATACCTTTTATTTTTTTGTTACATCTTATGCATTTTCCCTTATGTAAATCTATGATTTTAGTAAAATAGCCCGACCTTTCAATTAGAGTTGTTTCGCAATTTGGGCATAGAGTATTGGAATATTTATTGTTTTGTATATTGCCGCTATAGACGTATTGTAAACCCATCTCTTTTGCTAATTCAACTATTTTATAAATACTTTCAATGTCTGTAGCTTCATACTTGTTGAATTTATACATTGGATAAAATTTTGAAATATGCCATGGGATTTCTGGGTCAGTTTGTAAAATAAATTCTATCAATGCTTTTATCTCTTCCTCTTTATCATTTTTTCCATTTATTAATAAGGTTGTGATTTCTATATGAATATTAGCTTCTTTCATTCTTTTAATTGTGTTTAAAACAGGCTCCAATTTTCCTCTACAGTATTGTCTATAAAAATCATCTGAAAAAGCCTTTATATCAATGTTCACGGCATCAATCTCATAGATTAGGCTGTCAATTGCCTCATTGCTTAAAAACCCATTTGTTACCATGATATTTTTTAGACCTTCTGCTTTAGCTGATTTTGCAGTTTCTTTCATCAATTCGTAGTATATTATTGGTTCTGTGTAGGTATAGGCAATAGATTTTGCCTTATACTCTAAAGCATTTTTTATAATGTCATCAGGTAAAAATTTTTTACCGTAAATCTCGTTAGTGTTATTTATCATAGAAATTGAATGATTTTGACAAAAATCACATGAAAAATTACATCCCATAGCTGCAATAGAGTAAGATATTGAAGCAGGTAAGAAATGATAGAGGGGCTTTTTTTCAATTGGATCTGACGACATAGAAATAATTTTATCAGAATTTAATGAGTATAATTCTCCTGAAATATTTTTCCTAACCCTGCAAATGCCAAGTTTTCCAGATTCAATTTTACAATAATGCGAACATAATAAGCATTTCACCTGTCCATTTTCAAGTTTTTTAAATAATTGTGCTTTTATCATTAGTTTAATTATATCATTTCTTAATAATATTAACAATTTGAAACCAAGAATTTTTAAGTTTAATATGCAAAATGACATTACTAATGTTATTTAGTAGTGTAATATTACATTAGTAATGTCATTATGCATTGTAATAATGATAAAGAGTGATAAAATATATTAACCAATATTAAGTAACATTTGTTACAGAAATAAAAATGACTTTGGTGTATAATACTATATTGTAGGAGAGAAATATGGAAAAATATTTTGATAACGAAGATACATTATTTGATATATGTGATAAATATCCTGAAACAATCCCGGTTTTTGTTGCAAATGGGTTTGCTCAGATGGAAAATGCAGAAAAAAGAGAATCTTTTGGAAAGACAATCTCATTGTCCTTTGCATTAAAACTTAAAAAAATAAATATTGATAGTTTTTCTGAATTATTAATAGAAACAATCAAACAGGAAAGAGAAGGCGTTGATTCATCTTTAAGGGTTGTTGAAAAAAAAAAGAGTGAAAATTCTATCAGGCTTGAAGGCTTGCTTCCCTGTCCTGTACGAATCCCTCTTTTGGAGCAGTTGGAAGGATTTATAAAAGAAAATAAGGATAATTGGGATTATGATATTGAATATAATTTAAAGGCAGCTTCAATGGGACTTGACTGGTTAAAGGAGTTGGTACAAAAAGAGGATGATGCAGACAAACTTCCAGATGTATTTATATCGGCTGGGTTTGATTTGTTTTTTGAAGATGAATTAATGGGAAAATTTAAGAAAAAAGACGTATTTGCTGATGGGACAGGTATGGCAAAATTTAATTCTGATTTTGATAACGATTATATTTCATTAGTTGATCCAAAGAGACATTATTCAATAATAGGTGTTGTCCCTGCTGTATTTTTGGTAAATAAAGCAGAACTGAATGGTAGAGATGTGCCACGAACTTGGGCTGATATACTTAAACCTGAATTTAAAGAGAGTGTTTCACTTCCAATTGGAGATTTTGACTTATTTAATGCAATACTATTAAATATAGAGAAGATGTATGGAAGAGATGCAATTAAGAAACTTGGACAAAGTCTTATTTCAAGTATGCATCCTTCAGAAATGGTAAAATCAGACAGAAAGAAAAAGAATAAACCAACAGTTACAATTATGCCATATTTCTTTACAAAAATGGTTAAGGTTGGCGGTACAATGGAAGCTGTTTGGCCGGAAGACGGGGCAATAATAAGCCCAATTTTTATGTTAACCAAAAAGGCTAAGCTTGCTCAATTACAGCCACTTATTGATTTGTTTTCCTCTGTAAAAGTTGGAGAAATCTTATCTCATAAAGGTTTATTTCCAAGTACTGTTCCTGAAGTTGATAATAGGCTCAAGGAAGGTAATAAATTTCAGTGGATTGGTTGGGATTTTATTTATAATAATGATGTTGGAAAAATTATTGAAGAATGCAATGCCGAATTTAATGCTTCAATAAATGTGGAGATATAGAATGAATCTTATAACAGTTTCAGGACCACCATCTTCAGGAAAGACCTCTGTTATTTTAAAGACGATAGATTCTATGAAAACAAGAGGTCTAAAGGTTGGTGTTGTAAAGTTTGACTGCCTATCAACCGATGATGATATTTTATATGAAAAGGCTGGTATTCCTGTTAGAAAGGGTTTGTCAGGTGCACTATGCCCCGATCATTATTTTGTTAGTAATATTGAAGAGGTTACAGAATGGGGTCTCTCTAATGGGTTTGATGTACTTATAACCGAAAGTGCAGGATTATGTAATAGATGCTCTCCGTATATCAAAGATATAAAGGCAATTTGTGTTATTGACAATTTAAGTGGTATAAATACTCCAAAGAAAATTGGTCCAATGTTAAAAACGGCTGATATTGTCGTAATTACAAAAGGGGATATTGTATCTCAGGCTGAAAGAGAAGTGTTTTCTTCAAAGGTAAATACTGTTAATCCTGGAGCTATTATAATGAATATAAATGGTTTGACAGGACAAGGTGCTTATGAGTTGAGTACTTTACTCTATGATGAAGAAAAACATGTTACTGATTTAAAAGGTAAGCAATTACGTTTTTCAATGCCTGCTGCTCTCTGTTCCTATTGTCTTGGAGAAACAAGAATAGGTGAATCATATCAGATGGGAAATGTCCGAAAAATAGATATGGAGAAAAAGTAAATGATTAACAGCAAAGATATTATAAATGTGGTATTAGCGGATCTTATTGAAAAATACCCCTTTTTAGATTCATATTTTAATGATAATGATTTGGATATTTCAAACTATATGCAAAATACTTTGACTGAATTTTTCTCTCATTTTGACGAAGAGGAAAAAGAGGATAAGGCCTTTGATGAAGAACAGACTTTAAAGAATCTTGTTGAATATACAAATCAGATGATTGAGTTTCTCGGGATCGAAGAAGATGGCAATACAATAAATTCAATAACTATAGTGTCAGGTACAAACAAATCTGGTGATGAAGAAAAATTTGCTGAGTTAAAAATCCATAAGAGTGAAATTGTATGTATAGTAGGGCCTACCGGTTCAGGTAAGAGTAGGTTACTTGCAGATATAGAATGGACTGCACAAAAGGATACTCCTACGAAAAGATCGATAAAAATAAATGACGAAAAGCCTGATATGAAATGGAGGTTTTCTTCAAGCAATAAACTTGTTGCTCAGCTATCGCAGAATATGAATTTTGTTATGGATTTAACTGTTATGGAGTTTTTAACGCTTCATGCAAAGAGTAGATTAATCGAAAATGTTGATGATTTGGTGTCAAAAATAATAGATGCTGCAAATAATCTTGCAGGTGAAAAATTTGATCTTGATACTCCAATAACAAGTTTAAGTGGAGGACAATCCAGAGCCTTGATGATTGCCGATACTGCAATTTTAAGCAGTTCGCCGATAATTCTGATTGATGAAATCGAAAATGCAGGGATTGACAGGAAAAAAGCACTGGCACTTCTTGTTGGTGAAGAAAAAATAGTTCTG
Organism: Candidatus Aminicenantota bacterium; assembly: GCA_029939015.1. GTDB lineage: Bacteria > Acidobacteriota > Aminicenantia > UBA2199 > UBA2199 > JAOZTV01. The sequence goes on along the minus strand of JAOZTV010000003.1, from coordinate 3,331 downwards.
ATGGCAACTCACGATCCGATACTTGCTTTGATGGGTGACAGAAGAATTGTAATTAAGAATGGTGGAATTGACAAGGTAATTGAGACAACAGACGAAGAAAGAAAAATGTTGGTAGAATTAGAAAAGATGGATAATGTTATCCAGAATTTGAGATCTAAGCTGAGAGGCGGAGATATTCTAAATAAAAATATGATTAAGGAGAAATAAAATGCATGATGGATGTTCAGGATCATTTGAAAATGGTAAACAAACAGTTGATAAGGTTAGAGCAATGGGATTTAATGAACAGTATATGCCGGTTCCATTAGAGATAAAATGTGAAAATTGTGAAAATCTTTTTACAATGGAATCTTTTGAGGATAAATGCCCGAAATGTAATATGGTTTATGGTGTGACCCCCTGTCATGCTTTTGACCCCTCAAATATAATGGCAGCGGGCATAGATTATTAATCAATTTAGGTTAGATTATTTCTCTGGCTTTGGATTTATAACTGACAGTCTTAATTCTGACAGTTTTGCAAGATATGAATTGGGTGTTTCTTTAATACAATTTTGATAGCCGACTACAGCCTTGGCTTCATTATTAACTAATTCCATAATTCTTCCATATATGTAGTATTCATAAAATAACCAGAATTTCGTAGAAAAATCTCCTCTTGATTGCTTTTGAACTTTTAACAAACTGAGTTCTGCCATTTTTTCAGCTTCTTTTAATTTATTGTCTTTTGCAAGAAGGTAAGCTAAAGATAATTCAGCTAAATGATTATCTCTTATTGAATATTTTAAAATATCATTAAGAAATAATTTTGCTCTTTTTAAATTTGAGTTATTTATGATATATATTCTTGAACAGAGAAGTCTAAATGATACGTTTGTCATCTCTGCCATTCTGTTCTTTAGTCCAATTTCAATCAGTTTTTCAGCATCATCAAGTTTACCTTTGAATAAATGATTTAGAGGTAGGAGACTAAACTCCATTTTTTTTGAATTACGAATGATTTTTGCAGTAAATTCATCTGCCTTTGTATGTAAACCAGCTGATAGATACATAAAGGTTTTAAATAATTTAGTCCCGTTTGAAAGTCCCCAAAAATGTTCTGAGTTTGAGAATAATTCTTCCTGAATTTCAATTGATTTTAGAGGGTATCCTTTTAAAAATGATATTTCACTCATTTTTCCTTCAATTCTTGGGTTGAGCGGGTAATATTTAAGTCCTTTTTTTAAAGAGGATTCTCCACTCTCATAATTACCTTTTCTTAACTCAATATCACCTTTGAAAAAATATAGTGCTGAGTTTAAATATGGGTTTTGAAGATTTAACCCTATCAGTTCATTGATTAATTTTTCAGCTTTATTATAGTCTTTATAGAGAATCATTTCCTGATAGAAGGTATTAAATAATATATTAAAATTTTTTAATTTTGACAAAGAGTCAAGATAAGTTTTTGACACTCCATTTTTTATTACACTTATTGAGTGGTTTTTATCTATCGTAATTGATTCACCTGATTTAGTATTAATGAATTGTACCCATCCATTTTTATTCCATTGATAATCAATTATTTTTAAATTTGTAGGTAAAAAAAAGGTATAACCATTGAAATTATTTGAATTATCAGTGAATTGATTAGGTATGTCTCTGACATTCTTGTCAATAAGTTCAACTTCTGAAAAAGATTTTAACCCTGATACGAGGTTTGAGTTTCCAAATACAGTAAAGGATATTTTTTCTTTATTTGATTTTATTATCTTATATTCAAAGGAGCCTGGTCTTGTATATACAAGGGGTTTGCTGTCTTTAAGGTAAATGAGTCCATAGGGATATAAGCCAAGTGAATGTCCAACTTTGATGAGCAAATCTTTAATTCCATCTTCATTATAATCTATATAATCACCTTTATCTTTTGTATTGAAAATTTTACTATAACCATAGCTTTTAAGATCAAAAAACTCAGAAAAAGATTTTTTTGATATAATTGAGCCGTCTGTCTTCATTAAGATTACCTTACTATCAGATTCTGTAGAAATGATGGATGAATTTATATTTAATTTAATATTCTCATTTTTTAATAAACAGATTATTATGCTATTCTTATTATTTGGTAAGTCTGCATTAACAGGCGTGAGAAAAGCTTTATTAATAATATTAGGTGTAAAATCTTTCTCCCAGAGAATTTTGTTAAATTTATTTTTTGCAATAATTTTATTATTTTGTTTCTCAATACTATTAAATGTTTTAGAACCATAGGTAGTAAAAAAAACAATAATTGCTGTAATAAAAATTATGAAAGCGATTAGAATGGATTTTAAACTGTTTTTTTTTGTTATAGTACTTAGTTGAGTGGATATAGTTACGTTTTTCTTTTCCAAAACATGTAGTATTTCATCAATATTATTAAATCTATTATTCTTTTTCCTCTCAAGCATTTTGTCGGTAATAAATCTTGCATATTCAGGGAGATTTTTTTTATATTTAGAAATTTTTTGTGGATTTACGGTTATGTATTTCACAAGCAATTCCATCGTGGATGATGAGTTTAGAGGGTGATGTCCGGATAGTACTTTAAAAATAACTAAACCAACCTGGTAAATATCAGACCTTACATCAAGCATGCTTCCCTCTACCTGCTCAGGCGAGACGAATTCAGCAGTACCTGAAAATTCTTCAGTTGCAGAGGTTTTTTCGTTATCTGATATTTCTTTCGCTAAACCAAAATCAACTATTTTAATGTTTCCATTTTTTTGGATCATTATATTGCCGGGTTTTACATCACGGTGAATTATGTCTTTTTCATGTAATAATTTTAAACCATTGAGTATTTGAATTAATATTGGTTCAAATTCATTCCACTCATAGTCTTTTGTTTTGATTATTTCAGACAAAGGAGTACCATCAATAAATTCCATAACCAGGAAAATAACATCATAATATTTTTCCATTGTATAAATTTTAACTATTCTATCGTCTGTGATTTTTCTTGAAATATTTATTTCTCTTTTTATACGATGAAATTTCTTGGAATCTCTTGTAATAATAGGGTCAAGGAATTTAATTGCTACTTCTGCTTTTAGTATTGTGTCATAACATTTATACACAATTCCAAAACCACCTTTTCCAAGGTATTCTAAAACCTTATATTTTCCAATAAAAGTATTTGGACTCATATTACATATCTTTCCATACATATAGACTAATTCAGTAGAATCATGACGAGCCTTATTATAAGGTTTGTTTTTATTATCCATTTTTATTGAGTATTATATATTATCTATTTTATAATTTATACCTACTTTGTGATGTTTTTTGTTTTTTTAACTTATTTTCCTTTC
>JAOZTV010000434.1 GCA_029939015.1 Candidatus Aminicenantota bacterium | reverse complement strand
AATTTGTCAGAAATTGTCTGGATTGTATCTGGTTTAAAAAAATTATCATCTGTTATAATATAAACAGCAACATTTTTTTTTTTGGTTATCATTCTAATCTTTTTAATTATATCTATTTTTTTTTTTATTGGATAAACTGAAAACTTTTTTCTTGTAATTACCTGAGCCATTTTAGCCTGTTTTAAAGCTGTTTTTTTCTGGTTTTGAGCTACAAGGACTACGATTTCTTTTAAATCAGGCACAGATTTTTTCATAATAAAGCCTACTTGAGAGACTGATTGAGTTCTTGCCAATATAGTGGCAAATAATAATATAAAAACAGTTAATAATATTTTTTTCATAATAACCTCATATATAAAGATATCAAAACAAAGAAAAAATGTCAAATATGTTTCTGAACTTCAACAATATATTTAACTATTTCCTAAGTTGAGCGATCGCTCAATTTAGGTGTTTATTTGTTGAATCTAAAATGAGCAATTTCTCCATCGTTTACTATGTATTCTTTGCCTTCCAGACCTAAAACACCTTTTTCTTTTGCATTAGTAAAGCCACCGGAATCTAAAAAATCAGACCAGCTTATTATTTCTGCTCTTATAAAGCCCTGTTGAATATCTGAATGAATTTTTCCAGCTGCAATTAGAGCTGTACTGCCCTTATCAATTGTCCACGCCCTTGTCTCATCTTCACCGACAGTAAAAAATGATATTAGACCCATCAAATCATAACTTGATCTTATAAAATTTGATTTTATATATTCATATTCAGTCAAACCATATTCATCTTTAAATATATCTCTTTCTTCTTCTTCAAGTTCTAGTAACTCAGTTTCAATTTGACCACAGAAAACAAGGGTTAATCTGTTTCCATCTCTTTTCTGGTCAAACTCCTTGTATTTCTGGAAATCCTCTTCATTGGTGTTTATTATAGTAATAATTGGCTTCAGTGAAAGTAGTTTAAATCCTCTAATAATAGTTTCTTCGTGCTGAGTAAATGTCATATCTCTAAGTGGTTTTTCATCTTCAATAAATATTTTCATTTTATCAAAGATGTCATACTCGTCCTGTAACTCTTTAGATTTTATCTTTTTCATGTCACTTATTAATTTTTCAAGTCTTTTATCAATACTCAAAAAATCAACTGCTCTTAGCTCTTCTTCTATGTCTGCAATATCTCTTAAAGGATCAATACTACCTTTAGGATGAAGTATTTCCGGGTCTTTAAAACCACGAACAATATGAACAAGCCCGTCTCCTCTTCTCAGTAAATCTATAAAAGTAGTGTCTTTTGCCTCGCCAAAAGAAATAGAACCTGTGTCGAGGTATTCTATTTTTGCATAAACTGGCGGAGTATGAAAAAAATCAGCTAATTTCTTAAGTCTTTCATCTGGAACATTTACAATTGCCTTATGAAACTCATTAGTACTCGCAGAAAACTTGGAAATTTCTTCGTTCCTTTCTGTAAGTAAATTAAATAGTATAGTCTTGCCCGTTTTAGGGTACCCAAAAATTGTTAATATCATTAGTATATTATACTAATATATTATTTTACAGTCAATATGTGTTAAAATACATATATGAAAAAAAATTTAATACGTTTTGTTTTACCTTTATTTGTAACTATAATTATTGCGATAGTTTTTTTTAATGATATTGCTATAAACGATATTTTAGACAATCTTGCTAAAATACCATTATCGTATATATTCATATTTATTTTACTAACAATTGCAGGCACTTTGTTAAGAGCATACCGTTATTATATTCTATTATCAAAAAAAGTGTCTTTTTATGACCTAATTTTGATAACTCTTGTCAGGAATTTTTCTGTTGATCTTTTACCTGCCCGAACTGCTGCTCTCGTATTCTATGTTGCATTATTAAAAAAAAGAAATATTAATATTGATGAAGGAGCATCCAGTTTTGTAATATCTGTTTTTTACGATGGACTGGCACTTGTTTTTATGCTTAGTGGTTTACTCTTCTTTATTGATACAGATCAACTTTGGGTTGGAATATATATATCAATGGGCTTGATCTTTTTGATATCGATTATTGCAGTGTTCTTTTCTGATAAAGTGATTTTTTTTATTATCAATTTGAAAATTATTAAAAAATTTGAAAAAATACATGGTTTTTTATCAGATGTTTATAATTATTTAAGTTTACATAAAAGTAAAAGAGAAAGAATTAACTTATTTGGATTAAGTTTTGCAATCAGGTTGATAAAATATATCTTCGTTTTTGTACTCTTTGCTGCCATAATGAACATTGTATTTGATATAAATATCTTTGCTAAATTCTCATTTGCTCTTGCAGGGACTGAAATGTCTTCTCTGCTTCCTATACAGGGTTTAGGTGGTTTTGGAACATGGGAATTAGCTTTCAAACTATTATTTGAATCATTAAATGTTATTGGAAAAGAAACAAGTCAGACAAGTTTTGC
>JAOZTV010000433.1 GCA_029939015.1 Candidatus Aminicenantota bacterium | reverse complement strand
AAATAAGATCACCACCTGCAACTCTGGAAATTATATGATAAGAACTATATTCCTCACCAACAAAATACCTTCTTACTCGACCCATTTTAGCCTCCTAAAAAAAAGTATATGCAAATAAAAACTTATTGTCAATATTTCGTCTCAGGCACAATATATATTTTTTGCTTTTTTTCTTTGTTGCTGAATTTTATGGAATTTTATTACATTTAGAACTGCTGCCAATAAAAAGAACACTTATTCGCTTTCTTAAGCAAAATAAATGTAAGCGTGAGGTGCATTTCTCTGGAACGTGCCCCGCAGGGAACCCAGAAAGCCTGGGTGACTGAGGACAGGAGAAAAAAATTGAGCACAATTTTTTGTGTTAGTGAAAGAGATATCGCCGGAAGTGCCCTATACGTCTTAATTTCATAAAATCTTTACAATTGTTCAACTAAGATTAGAAAAAAAACCAAAATGGTTTGAAAAATTATTATATGAGTCTTCTTTTATGTATTTTATTTGATTACTCTCTTTATAAAAAAAAATTACAACAACAAGATTTTTTGTTTTTTCATTTGTACTTGTTCTCAAAGAGTCAGATGAAGGATTGCCGAATGAACCTATTTTATCTTTTAAAGTGATTTTTCCTTTTAAGTTTACTCGGTCCTTTCTTATACCTTCATAGCTATCTGCTTCTGTCCCAAGCTCTACTGATATATTCCCTTCAATTTTATCAAGATCGTATAAACCATAAGAAGTCTGATGTTTTAAAGATAAATAATTTGTCATATCAACAAAGCTATTAACTTTTGGAAAAGGCAAACCTTTTTTTATCCGTCTCCATAAAGATTCAGAAGATGGTCTATATTTTGTAGGATCAATTTTTACAGATCTGTAAAGCTTTCTTGAATCCGCATATCCCTGAGGTAATTGCTCTAAAAAATCAATTTTTATCCTTTTTACTTCTGTTTCAATAAAATCGTTGAGTAATATTGGGTCTTTAATTTTTATATTATTTAATTGAAGAATTACTACATTAACAGATGATTCTAATTTGTTATCAATTTTAATTGTTTTAATTTCTATTTGTTTCAATTTTATTTACCAGCAAGGCTTGTAAATACATTGAATTCTGGAGGACTTTCAAGATGTTTTTTAACCGCACATAAATTTGCTGAACTTATTAAAGCTACCCTATATTTTTCAGGAAATGACTCTGGCACTTTAATTTCCATATTAATTTTAGAAATCATTCTTTTTATTGGGTCAAACTCCATACTTTGAATTATCTCAATATCTTTTGCATCAATATTACGTTGCTGACAAAAACCCAAAACATAAATCCCTGCACATGTCCCAATTGATGACAAAAAAAAATCAAAAGGAGCAGGTGCAGAACCCTCTCCACCACCCATAACAGGCTGATCTGTTTTATGTATAAATCCATTATAATCCGCATTAACCTTCAATCCACCAGGAAAATATATCCTCATATCCATTTTATTATCTCCTTATACTACAATTATTTTAAAACATTTTCTAAAGATTGTGTTATAAACTCTTTTGTCTTTTCAGTATTTTGACAATTCTATTATTTATTATTTCTGATAAGTTCCACATATATAGTTTAGGATCGGTTGTGCTGTAGAACTGAATAACAACTGCATCTAGGTCTTTGTAATATTTTGCGAAACTCTGGTATCCAGGAACCCAACCGGCATGCTCATACTCATAAAGTGAAGCATAAATTCCCTTTTCTCCTTGGTTAAAAAGTGATCCATTGTTCAATGCCCTCAGGAAAACACCCACGTCTTCTGCTGTGGCCAACATACCATGATCGTCTGCCTTTAAATCAAAAGGATGTCCTATATGATAGCCACTCATCACATCGTCTATATTCACTTCACTTAGCGAACCGAAAGTATTGTTAAGATTTAGTGGCTTTAGAATTTCTTCCTGAATGAATTGAAAGTTGCGATAACCCAGTACATCATCCATTATTTTATTGATTAACAGATAATTCGTGTTGCAATACTCATAGTCTTTACCGGGTTCAAAGTTGGCCGGTTTGCCTTGAATCAATGCAAGGCTTTCTTCATAGGTCTCTGTTGGAGCCGCCCAAAAATTCGGAGCGTCTGTAAAATTGGGAATGCCACTTCTATGCCGTATCATCAATCTCAAAGTAATTTTCTCAGCGTTTTCGATTCTTCCCACAAGTTCCGGTAAATAATTAGCGATAGTTTTGTCCAAAGAAAGACGTCCATCACTGACCAATTTGGTGACAGCCACAACATCATATAGCTTACTGATGCTGGCAAGCTTAAATAAGGCTTGAGGTTTGGCAGGTATCTTGGCTTCTCGATTATGCCAGCCGGAAGCAAAATACTGAGGTGGTTTACCAGCTTGGTCAACATAAACAATCATTCCGTCAAATCCATGACCAATGGCCTCATCTAACTGTTCCTGAA
>JAOZTV010000432.1 GCA_029939015.1 Candidatus Aminicenantota bacterium | reverse complement strand
TTACCTTCAGATACAGTTTATCTGTTTAAATTTTAAAAAAAACTTTTATTGACAAAAACTACATGCCGATATATACTATTGGCATGAAGAATAAAGCGTTTTGTATTGAGAAGTTTCTAAAAAACAATGGGGGTTACGCTTACCTGCATGAATTTATTAAGAATAAAATAGATCCGAGAGATATAAAAAAGTTGGTAGAAGCTAAAAGAATTGAAAAAATTAAAAAAGGGTTGTATAGACTTAGCAATATACAATATCCGGAAATACTAAATATGAGTTTTGTTGATATTACTAAGGCAATCAATTGTAGTGTTGTCTGTCTTATATCAGCTCTTGAATATCATGATTTAACTACTCAAAATCCAGGAGAAATTTATATTGCTGTACCTCATAATAAAAGAATACCAAAAATAATATATCCACCTGTTAATTTTTATTATTTCAGAAAAAATCTTTATGATTTGGGGATTATAGAAATCCCTACAATCTATGGAAATGTTAAATTGTATAATCAGGAAAAAACAATTTGTGATATGTTTAGATATAGAAAAAAACTTGGGGAAGATATTGCTATTGAAGCTTTAAAAATATATCTGAATAAAAAGGGAGCCGATCTATTGAAATTGAAAGAGTATTCAGAGGTTTGTCAGGTGAAAACAATAATAGAGTCTTATGTAAAGGTACTTGTTGGATAGAAGGAATAAATGGAAAAAATAACTAATCCAGAGTCAATAAAACAAAAGTTACTTAATATAGCAAAAAAATGGAATAAGGATTTTAATTTGGTTTTATTACAATATTTCCATGAAAGATTTCTTTATAGATTATCAATTTCTCCCTATAAGAATAATTTTATTTTAAAAGGAGCTTTACTTCTATTGTCAAAAGATATATATAAGGCTCGTGCGACAAAAGATATTGATTTTCTTGCTATTGGAGTTTCCAAAGACATAAAAAATATTAAATCAATAATTCAATCAATAATATCTATGTCAAATAATGATTGTGTGGATTTTATAAAAGAGAGCATAGTAATTAATACTATTATGGAAGGTGCAGAATATGAAGGATTACAAATAAAATTAACTGCTACTTTGGGGAATATAGAGAGAATAATGAGTATTGATATTGGGTTTGGTGATGTAATTGTAAATGATCTGGATAATATTGATTATCCGGTCTTAATAAATATTGAATCACCAAAGATTAAAGGATATCCATTAGAAACTGTTATTTCTGAGAAGCTTCAAGCTATTGTGTTTTTAAATTATCAAAACAGTAGAATGAAAGATTTTTATGATTTATTGTATATTTCTCAGAATTTTGATTTTACTAAAAAAACTTTATTGGATTCTATCAATGCTACATTTAGAACAAGATTAACCGATATGAAGAATCTTAAAAGTATATTCTCTAATGATTTCAAAACAGATAAAAATATGAATATAAGGTGGACAAGTTATTTAAAAAAAAATAAAATTCAGATTCTTTTAACATTTCAAGAATTGATAAATAAATTAGAAAAATTCCTTGGAATTTTAATAAGTGACCCCACAAAACAAACTTTCTGGGAGTCTAAGGAATATAAGTGGAAACTATAAAAATGTGTTTTGCGTTATTTGCGTGTTACATAAATACAAAAAACGCTGTTATATAGGTTTAGTAAATATTATATATAATATTCAATAGAAAAAAGATTATTAGTTGGCGGTTTTGGTGCTAGGCAAGAAATTTTATAACAGATCTGGTTCTGAAAGAAATGATTTCTTTTAATAATTAATATATTTATGAAATCTTTTTATTATCAAGACATATCCAGCGTGAGAAAACTCTTCTGGAACGTGCCCCGCAGTGAGGCCGGAAAGTCCGGGTGAGTGAGGACCGGAGAAAAAAATTGAGCACAATTTTTTGCGTTAGTGCAAGAAGTGTTTACGGAAGCGATACTTAGTTAATGTAAACAAACTTAGTAGCAATAAACTGAGACAGAGTAATTATTGTTTAAATCTTGGATAGAGTAAAGGGTAGAAGGGCTGGAGTTTTTATTTTTTGATTCTTACCTGACCCCTATTTATTCCTGTTTATTTTTAGTCCAGCTTGAATTTCTTTTTTCTATCTGAACATTTATTATATTAAGTAACCATGAAGTTATTCTGTTGAGGATCTTCAGATGCAACTCTCTATATTCAAGCATATTTTCAGGTTCGGATCTTTTAAGATAATCAACAAAAATATTCTTGACTCTGCCTTTTTCCCTTTCAGGATAACCAGCAGTATCCGGATCATGATAATAATAATTTCTCAATTTATTTATATCATATCTAACCTTGCAAACCCTTTCCTCAAAACTTGCGATCGGATAATCAGCATTTTTCCCTCCTGAAGCTTCATATAATAACTGGTACATCATATTTACCCAGTTCTTGAAATCCTCTTTTTTTCTTATAAAAAAGGAAGA